>JBKPMK010000598.1:0-8715 GCA_046732115.1 Thermoproteota archaeon | reverse complement strand
ACTTTTGTTATGACCATAGCCATCTTTATGATTGGGTACGAATCTAATCTGTGGATCAGGCTTATTTTTACCAGTTCATACCGCTGAATCAAATCAAAACAGTAAAACGGAGATTCCCATGCAGCTATTGCAGCCGCCGCTTCGAGACACGAAGTAATACACCATAAAAGATATGCATATACGCCTAGACGTCCAACTCATGTATGAAAAATCAAAGTAGATTTGGATATATTAAATACAAGCATTGTTTGTTGGTCTGGAGTTAGGAAGGATGGTAGTTAATTGCCCTAATAGCCACACTATAAAAAAAGACAGCACTTTCAGCCAATGTTTAAGGAATTATGATTGATTCGTGCATCCAGGAGAAAAACTTCCTTAATTTTGAAGATAACTTCTCCCTTATAGATAATATGATATATCCTGAAAACGGTCCTTGCTCTAGAATTGTATCCTATTTTAAGGATCTTCCTGAATGTCTCAAGTTGATGGTTTTTTATAATGCTTCCTATGCTCAGATGTTTTTGTTTAATCTGTATTATAATTTCTTCTGGTAAATTCCTTTGAGCAATATTTGAAGTTGCGTAAACTAAGTTTTCACCTGTTTTCTTGTTGATAATTCTTGCTACTCTTCTTATTGATTTTTGATATTCCTTTTGTTTCAAAATTTTTACGGCTACTTCAGAATTTGTTAATATAGTCAGAACTTGCTCTAAAGTGCCAGTTTCTGCTAAGAGAATTTTTCCAAATAAGCTAAGTTTGATATTCGAAATACTTTCAAGATCAGAAATCCTTTGTAGCATATGGATGCCAAAATCGTTCGTGTCAATCGGAATGACTACAACCATTTAATCTCAAATGAATATTTCAAATATTAACAAAATGATCGAAAAGTAGGCGAAAAGTAATTAATGAGGTAGCAAATCCTATGGTTCCTAGACTGATTACCTTAAGCCACATTTCCAGTCTTTTCTCACGTTGTTCGTCCTGCGATAGTCTTTTCAGGTCTTTATAGAGTCTAGATATTTTTATTTCTACATAACTAACAAGACCCGTAATGACGGATAAGGATACTGGCATAATATCAATAGAATTAGTCTGTATTATGAATCCAGCTAATAAAGGTAATACTCCCCAAGAAACTGCGAACCAGAAATCATTATGAAAATATCCATTAAATAATTCCAAATTATATGCAAAAACAAAAAATCCTTCTGAGATAGCTATTATCCATAATAAAGGCACATAGAATATCATATAATAAATTCCAATAGAATATGCCATTACTAACGATATTATTACCAGCATCCATAACTGTTTATTACTAAAATATCTTCCCCAAGGCTTCACATCCCGTGAACCAAGACCATCCGCAGCATGAGCAGATACCCCAAGCGCTAACATGTATATAACAGCAATTGCTACTACTCTATCCCATAGAATTACGTTTGGCAAAATACAACCAATCATTACAAATGAAATACACATTCCTGTATAAGGAATAAAAAGCATGCCCACAAAAGCTCGGAACCTGACAGAACCGAATTTTGGTACAAACCATTCCTTTAAGCGAGTATCATCGTTCATGGTTTTCTCGCAAAAATGATTGCAGCAGTCCCAAATGTATAGTATTTGCAAAATACATTTTTAAATCCTCTCTGTTTGAGAGAAGCTATTGTACGTTCGACCCATTCGCTATTCTTTACCAACTCATCTAGCTCGTTAAATACAGTCAGCCACGGTTTGGTGGCGTAGCCTGTTATCCTAAGAATCACAAAATACATATTCCAGAAACTTTGGAGTAGCTTATGTGTAGGATAAGTAAAATCATGGAATAGCACCGTGCCATCATGTTTGAGAGTACGCCAGCATTCATCTACAACTATTTTGACGTCCACATATTTAGCTAGATAAGAGGACACAATCGAATCGAAACACTCATTTTTATATGGCAGCATTTCTGCAGTCCCATTAATAAGCAGAAAATTTTTTCTTTTGTTTTTTGCGACCTTTAAATAATTAAATTCTAGATCAAGGCCAATCACTCTTGTAATATCAGCATTATCGATAAACATAGAAGAGAGAATGCCTGTTCCACATGCAAGATCAAGAACTAGACCTCTTTTGCCGGTCATCTTTACTATTTGATTTTTCCAAAGATAATCCTGACCGAATGTGCTGAAGCGGACTATAGAATCGTAATTAGTGGCATTATCAGAGGTGAAGAACGTTCTAGCATTTTTATAGCCGTTGTGTACCTTCAATACCATATCCACTTATACGCATAGCATATCTTAAAATTTATAATAGTATCTGGCATATTTCATAGTTGTATTTCGTCAACTGGCAAAGAGACATAACTATAGAAGAGATAAACGGACAGAAAGTTGTCATCAAACGTAATAAATCAACGAAGGATTTTCATGAGTATCTCCTAATACTAGCATATACGTTAATTTCGGTTCTTCTTGTACATCCTTCCTCACCGCCGCTTGCTGGAAAAACCATGTTGAAAAACGAAGGATATGAAACTAGAATAAATTTAAGGCAGTTAGGAATTCCCACTCCTCGTCTAGTTTCTATTTCTAATGACACTATTGTTGAAGAATATCTGGAAGGAGGCAATCTCTTTAGAGCTCTTTCTAATGGCGGACTTAATTCATTAGCTTTCCAAGCAGGAACTTTAACTGGTAAATTACACAAAGCAGGTTATGTGTTTATAGATAACAAATCACAAAATTATCTTGTAACATTAGACAATTTAATCGTTAGAACAGATTTAGCGTTTCTACAGAGAGAAGATTCGATTTTTTCTAGAAGTATGGATATAGGCTCATTTCTAGCAAGTATTATAGATTTTGAAATATTTCAATATGATATGATGGAGAAGGCTTTTCTTGACGGATATAGATCACAGATGAAAAAGCTTCCATATTTGCATATAATTCTACGTAATATTCTTTCGCTAGGTTTCAGTTCTAATCAATCTGCAATGCTTAGAAACATTGCTAGGACTTCCACATATTTCGGATAATATAACTTAAACACGCATACATGACCACAATATAGTGAGTGAAATGACGTACATCCATCATCAGCAATTATGTTATTATGAAATGCTTCGCAGTATTTGTACGCTTTCTATTATCCCAATGTTCTACAATTTTATTATCTCTTATTCTATAAAGGTCTCCAGTCTTAAACGAGATATTTTTTAGCTATAGGAATGTCAGCAGCAGATATGAGCGCTTGTGCTGGTGTACCAGTGATGTTAGTAAATACTGCTACATTATTTCCATCCGCTATAATGTGGTCTATCGTAATATGAAGGTCGGGAAATGCAGCAATTAGATCACTGAAATATTGTTTGACTCCATCTAAGCCTTGACGCGCGAGTGAATTATGTTCAATTTCATTTACTGCTACCAGTTTATCTAGTGCTGTAATATTACGATTATTAAATGCTTGAGTGAAAGCTACTACTATTGATTTATTCATATAATTAATGGAACTACCATTATTTTTCTCTTGTTCCTGTTGCTGAAGTTGTCCTAATACGTTTTGCTGCTTTTGCTCCTCAGATAACCAAACAAAAATACTTACAGCTGCAGAAAAAGTTAAAGCAAGAGTTATTATTCTATAGATTATCTCAGCAAATTTTCTCACTAATGTGATCAATGCCAAAACATCCCGATAAATACATCATCGTTGACGTATTATTATACTATATTTAAATGGCTCATAATCCTATATATTAATTCAATTTTGCAAACTTCTCCATTATACGACCTATACACTTTGTAGTTTTATTTAGCAAATCAATCCTAGCAAACTCATTTGGGGAATGGATTCTGGAGAATATATAGGTACTGCCTACTGAAACGCACGGTGCATTAAGAATCTTAACAAATGGATACATTGGTCCTGTACCAGCGGATGATATGCTGATAATAGAGGAATCAAAAATTTCATTTGTTGATTCTTCAACCTGCCTTACAAAAGGATCGTTAGTTGATGTTCTGACAGCTGCTTCGCCGTGGATAAGTCTTGCTTCCATGTCATTACCAAATCCATTTTCCCTTAGATGAGCTTTGAGTCGTGAGAACTGCTTTTCCGGTACCATATTCGGAATGAGTCTGAAATCTAACTTAGCAGTAGCTATAGCAGGCAGAATTGTTTTTGCTCCCTCACCAATATAACCTGCGGCCAAGCCTGCAATATTGCATGTTGCCATTCCAACAAGTGCTTTAATAACATCCATCCCAGCAACATTGTTTACGAATTTAGTTATTTGATATTCCTTTTTAAATTCATGGTCATCGAAAGAGTCTCTAGATAGCACACTGAGTTCTTCAGGAGTAAATCGCCTTGCATCTTCATACCAATCCCTAATGAGAATTTTACCTTCATCGTCTCGCAGAGTATTTAAAGCTCTTATAAGGCGCCAGGCAGGATTTTCGATTAATACTGCAAGACTGGAATGAGCATCTCTAGATGGACCCTTTGCTATCAACTCTACATAAAGCAAGCCCTTCATTCCAAGGCTGATAATTGGTCTACCATTTACGTCAACATAACCAAACTCCCATATCACTCCATCGCAATTGAATTTGTCTCTATACTTATTGAGATACTGTTCTATATGTACACTCCCAATTTCCTCTTCTCCTTCTACTATGAATTTGACGTTACATGGAACGTCACCAGTTTTCTTTAGGTAATACTCTACTGCCTTAATTCTAGTGATTAATTCACCTTTATCATCCGCAGAGCCTCGTCCAAATATGCAATTGCCTTCAACTTTTCCGCTGAATGGATCTTCATCCCATAACTCTATGGGATCTTCTGGTTGTACGTCATAATGATTATAAAACAAAATAGTCTTAGCGTTGGGATTTGATTTCGATTTTACTTCGCCATAAACTATTGGTGGCACCATAAAGTGCTCAGTATTATCTTCGAAACTAACACCTTCTAAATACAATAATTCAGATTTGATACCAGCTTTATCCATCATAGTTGCAACATTTTTGGCACATTCAACAAGACCTTGTTTTTTAGCAGATACACTAGGATGTCGTATAAGAGTTTGCAGATCAGAAACAAGACCTTTCATTTCAGAGTCTACTACATTATCGATAATGCCCTTCAATGATTCGATATTTTCAACAACTGAAATTAAAGTCTACCGTCATTCCAAAGATAAATTTGCAATATAGATAAGGTCAGTGGTATGTATTGTATACAGCTATCATGGTCTAGACTTTCTTTTCTTTAGATTACCTGACATATTTTAATGTCTCGGAATGTAACCAGAATGCATTTATAACATCCTTTTATTATTTTATTTCTCATATGCTGTCATCTGCTGATTCAAAAAGTGTGTTCCTTTCGCCGCGATCAATTGCTGTTATAGGAGCATCTGAAAGACCAGGTGTGGGCAGAGCTATATTTTCCAATATTATAAATGGCTACAAAGGAAAAATTTACCCAATTACACCATCAAGCCAAACTGTTTTTGGCATAACTGCCTACAAAACTGTTCTTGATGTTCCAGAGAATATTGATCTTGCTGTAGTTGCGACTCCAAATAGGATTATACCCGCAGTAATGGACGAACTTGGCAGAAAAAATATCAAAGGTACAATTATTGTTTCAGCTGGATTTAAAGAAGTTGATGAGCAGGGAGCAAAGCTTGAAAAAGAAGTAGGAGCAATTGGGAAGAAGTACGGAACTAGGATCATAGGGCCCAATTGTCTTGGAATAATGAGTTTGTCCGAACATAATATGATGAATGCAACATTTCTCAAGATAACTCCGAAACATGGTAATATAGCACTCATGTCGCAGAGTGGCGCGATTTGTGCGGCCACGGTTGAAGATGCAATGGCTCAAGGAATAGGGTTTTCCAAGGTGATCAGTATGGGTAATAAAGTCGACATGGATGAAAACGATATTCTTGAATTACTAGCCGAAGATGAGGAAACAAAAGTTATTGTGATGTACCTTGAAGATATTCATGATGGCAGACGGTTCATGGAAATTGCTAAAAAAATTACAAGGGAAAATAAGAAACCAATTATAGTACAGAAGGCAGGTAGGACTCCTGAGGGTGCCAAAGCAGCCATGTCTCACACAGGAGCATTAATGGGTGCTGATGAAATCTATGATGCATTATTTAATCAATGTGGTGTACTAAGAGTAGATACGATGCAGGAGTTATTTGAGCTTTCGACTGCATTTTCGAAACAACCTATTCCAGCAAGTACTAGTGGTGTAGCAATAGTCTCAAATGCTGGAGGACCAGCCATTATTTCAACTGATGCTTGTTCAAAATTTGGACTAAAAATGGCAGACATTTCTGCATCAAAAGAAACAATCGCGAATATAATTCCTCCACATGGCTCTTCAAGGAATCCTGTAGATATTGTTGGCGATGCAGATTTTAACCGTTTTGAAAAAGTACTGACTGAACTATTATTAAATCCAAATGTTGGATCTGTGATTACAATGTGTACCCCCTCTGCTACGCTAGATTACAATGACTTAGCAAAGACAATTGTTAAAACGTCAAAGGGTTCTGGCAAAACTGTGCTTGCGGCACTAATGGGACTTGCGGAAGGCACTGAAAACAAAGAGATTCTTTCAGATGGAGGCATACCCCACTTTATGTATGCGGAACCTGCAATAGAAACCCTACATGCAATGTACAAATTCAGTAATTGGCTGTCAAATCCAATTGGACAAACAGAATATTTTGATGTCGACAGGAAAAAAGTAAAGACTGTTTTCGATAATGTTATACAGCAGCAAAGAACAAATCTGATAGAAGAAGAGGGGTATGAAATCCTTAATGCATATGGCTTTCCCATTCCTAGAAGCATACTCGCAACAAGTGAAGGTCAAAGCATACAAGCAGCTCAAGAAATTGGTTTTCCAGTTGTTATGAAGATTGCTTCACCAGACATTATCCATAAATCAGATGCAGGAGGAGTCAAGATTGGATTGAAAAGCAATGATGAAATCAAAGCAGCTTTTAGAACTATAATGGATAATGCTAAAAAATCTAATCCAAAGGCAAAGATAAATGGTATCCTCATACAAGAAATGGTAAAATCGGGCAAGGAAATTATTTTAGGAGCAAAACATGATCCTTTGTTCGGACCCTTACTCATGTTCGGTCTTGGTGGCATATATGTCGAAGTTCTCAAAGATGTTGTTTTTATGCTAGCTCCCATAGACAAGCAGGAGGCAACACGCATGGTACAATCAATCAAGAGCATTAGGCTATTGAAAGGTGTCAGGGGTGAGAAACAATCGGACCTAAACTCAATAGTCGATAGTCTTCAACGATTGTCACAGTTGGTTATTGATTTTCCACAAATTGAAGAATTCGATATTAATCCTCTTCTAGTACTTGAAGAAGGAAAAGGGGCTCGAGTAGTAGATGTTAGGATAGGTTTGAGAACAGTCCCTCTTACATAAGCTAAATTAGTTTGGTTCCGCATTCCTCACAGAAAATAGCCTCATCCTCGTTTTGATATCCGCAAGAAGCGCACTTTCGTTTATTTGAAGATAAATTATTACTTGTTGCTTTCATTTTTGTCGCGGCTGGAGCAAGGATAACGACATCTCCAATTTTTGAGATATCATTCCACATAACTTCATCGATTTGATTAAAAGAGCTCTGACTACCATGCTCATTCATATTTTTCGAGATCCGGATACTTATCTGCACATGTCCTGTGGATAATCTACGCAATCCAATTTCCTTAATTCTTCCAACCAATATTGCGTCACTATCATAAGCTGGCACACCGACGAGCGATTGAATTGGTATGAATCCTAGCTGAGTAGTAAATGTCGCGGTTTTAGTGATAGATGAAGCATCATGTATGTCGGTGTTACCAATAGAGGAAGAAGCAAGATTGACATCTGTAGGTTGTTGTGAAAGTCCATCAGGAGATACTGTGTCGTTACTGGGAATACTTGACTGGATTTTTGACACTGATTTGTCCTCTACCGTTGAGGTTTTAGAATTGGCAGCAGGCGTATCAAATTTGCGATATTGTGCTAATACATTATTACATGTTTTACACACATATTCTCCTTTTTCAATCAAGGTAACTCCTTCTCCAAGTTGTTCATTTGGATTTTCATAATTTACCATTGGTGAACCTTCATATTCTCTTTCACATTTGTTACAGTAATATTTTGAAAATCTCATCTCATCTAGCCTACCTACGCCAGCAAGAAATAAATCAGGCCCTCCTAGATTACCTCTTCTCTGTTCGTCCTCCGTCACCCTTGCATATACGTATCCACCGGAGCCTCGTAACTTCTTCTCCTGTAGATCATTACCTTTATTTATCATAGTATCCATCTTATCTGCCTTATGCAAGTTATTTAAAAGATTTCTTCTAGGTACACAGGTGTTATCTTCAATGCAAAAAGATGTAATTAGTAATAATCTATTTTCATAGTTATTATTCCGTATACCTTATATGCTTGTAATTTACATACTAAATCACAAAAGAATTGTGGCAGATTTAGTATGCGTATAAAGATGATACTCACCCCCATATATCTCCCATGGCTTTTGTAACACACAATATAAAGTGAAAATGAAAATTGACAAAAACATTTCAACAATTAGGAATGGGTGCTGAAATTCTAAAAGCACTCAAAGAAAATGGATTTGAAATGCCTTTTCCTATA
>JBKPMK010000597.1:0-2025 GCA_046732115.1 Thermoproteota archaeon | reverse complement strand
GCATAGTTTGCCATTAGAAAGCGGGCCCGGTGGGCTTCGATCCCACGACTTCCGGCTCTCTACGAGGGACTTAGAAGGCAGGCGCTCTGTCCATGCTGAGCTACGAGCCCACATCCTTATGTAGACTACTAGATATATAGTAGTACACGCATTCTTTGCATACTAACGTGAGAAGCAAATTAGCCTTTATAAAATGTTTTACTTAATATAACTTCTATGTAATTTTTATCAATTTTTAATTTTATATATAAGCTATCATAATGAACATGAATCAGCTTAGAACAATATAATCACAACACAGAATAATCTTACACATAAAGAAGATCCACTACGCTTACAATACGATTGTTAAGGAGCAATACGTTTACGGTAAAAAAATATAAAAAGATGCTGTGCCACAGTTTACCATAACTCAAAGTACGTATAAAGAATATTAAATAAAAATTGGGTTCCAACCAGATATCAATATCCTAATTTGTGGTTCCAATTTGAAACTCAAGGTGCACTTAAATATTAAAACACATCTATAAACTGAATGGAATTCCGCGTGGTAAAAGAAGAATTGGGGTATTAATGTAAATGATACAAGGAACATTCCGGTCAAAGAGTGATCAAAAGGATGGAGGAGGGAATCCAATACGAGAAAAAGAAGAAGCAGTGGTTGAGAAAATGGTAACGGAGTTCGAAGAAAACTCGCGTAAGATAGAGAAGATGAAATCATTACTTTATACTGCCGGAAATGTCGAAGTTGGCAATACGCCTTACGAAGTGGTAAAAGAAACAAGAACATACAGGCTTGCACACTATTATCCATTGGCTAGTAAACTCTCAAAAACACCGATTTTACTAGTGTATGCATTGATTAATAAATCATATATCTTGGACTTGCAGCCTGATAAGAGTTGGGTCCGTAGTTTATTAAGACAGGGCTTCGATCTTTATCTTATTGACTGGAAAACTCCAACAAATGTTGACAAATTCACTTCTTTTGACGACTTTATAAATTGTTATATGGATGACTGCGTAGAATTTGTAAGAAAAAAGAATTTTGTAGAGAAGATAACTTTGCATGGGTATTGCATGGGGGCAACAATGTCTGTGATCTACGCGAGTTTGTACCAAGAAAAAGTTAGGAATCTCGCAACAATAGCACCCGTAATTGACACCGCTAAGGACACAACAGTAATGGGAAATTTTTGTAAGCATATTAATATAGACAAAATATTTAATTCGGTCGGTAATTTACCTCCCGAGCAGCTTTACGCATGCTACTCTACACTGAAGCCTTTTAAGCAAGGAGTAAACAAATACTTCAATTTAGCAGAGAATATTGATAACGATCAATTTGTACAGAATTTCCTTAGGATAGAGAAATGGCTCTATGATACACCACCTATAGCCGGCGAAACCATCAGGCAATGGATCAAAGATATTTATCAGAATAATCGTCTGGTGAGAAATGAAATGAAAATTGGCAATGACATTATTGATCTGTCTAAGATTAAAATCCCAGTTCTTAACATAGTTGCTGAGGAAGATCATCTTGTTTCTTCTGAATGCAGTGTTCCTTTAAATGATGTAATATCCAGTACAGATAAAAGATTGATGCGATTTCATACTGGACATGTGGGTTTGATTGCTAGCACGTACTCTCAGAACAATGTTTTGCCAAAGGTCGGACAGTGGCTCAGATCACGATCACAATAGTCGACCAGATATTATTGCCACTCCATTTTACATTTGCGAAAATTCCATTTGATATTATGTATTATATACAAACGTTAAATTTGATTAAAAATAGTTATTTCTTGCACAATCCTAGATAGTAGCCAAAATCTACTTATCTGAAAGGTCTCTTCTCTTTCTATCGATAGGTATTAACACCACCTGCACCAAGTCACCTTCTTCAATATTTAGCGCTTGTCGTTCTGCTTCAGGAATAGAAATTCTACCACCACTCTGGACAGTTGTTTTAAACATTGCATTGTAGTATGTAAGTCCTTGAAGCATGGAAAAGTAATTTTC
>JBKPMK010000596.1:0-5871 GCA_046732115.1 Thermoproteota archaeon | reverse complement strand
GAGTTGCAGCAGTAACACATGGTTTTGTAGGTGCAGATCTTGAATATTTATGCAAAGAAGCGGCTATGAAATGTTTGAGAAGATTGTTACCTGAACTTAATTTAGAGGATGAGAAACTTGCACCAGAAGTACTAGACAAATTAGTTATCACTAGAAGTGATTTTGAGGGTGCTATAAAAGACGTAATGCCATCTGCTATGAGAGAAGTCTATCTAGAACCACCCGATGTTAGTTGGGATGATATAGGAGGTTTGGAAGAAGTTAAGCGTGAATTACAAGAAGCAGTAGAATGGCCCATGCGCTATCCGAACCTGTACAAGGAATTAGGTCATTTGATTCCTAAAGGAATCCTATTGCATGGGCCTTCAGGTACCGGTAAGACTTTGTTAGCAAAAGCTGTAGCGACAGAATCTGAAGCTAATTTCATCAGCGTAAAAGGTCCTGAATTAATTAGTAAATGGGTCGGTGAATCGGAAAAAGGTATCAGAGAAATTTTTAGGAAAGCAAGACAGGCTTCTCCGTGTGTAATATTTTTTGACGAGGTGGATTCTATTGCTCCAAATCGTGGAGGAAGTAGTATGGGAGAAGATGGAGTTGGAGGTACTACTGGAACGGAAAGGATGTTATCTCAGTTATTGACTGAGATGGACGGTATACAAGAAATGCAAGGAGTAGTTGTAATTGCTGCAACCAACAGAGCCGATAGGATTGATCCAGCCTTAATAAGACCAGGTAGATTTGACAAGATTGTCTATGTACCAAATCCAGACAAAAAAACCAGAGAGAAAATCCTCGGTATATATACAAAAGGCAAGCCCATTGGTCGAGATATTGATTTAGCGAAAATAGCTGAGAAGACAGAAGGATTTAGCGGTGCTGACGTATCAGTAATTGTTAACACAGCAATTTCTTTGGTGTTGCATGAATATTTACAAAAGTATCCTACACCAGAAGAATCAGTAAAACATGCTTCTGATGCAATTGTCTTAATGCATCACTTTGAAGATGCAGTCAAGAAGATAAAGACACAGAGAGATACAAAGCCAGGAGAACCAGTTACTGCCATATCACACTTCAGGTAGGCAATAATTGCGGATGTTGCAGTAGGCAATAATTGCGGATGTTGCAGTAGTAGTAGTAATAATTAATCGATTTGAGAAAGGCTTACTTTTTGTTGTATTTACCATGGTAAAAGGTCTAAAATAACATAAAACTGCCTATCTCTTCTATAAATCCTCGAGGACCCATCCATTTAGCATAATTTGCTATTCTACGAAGAGTTCCTTGACTATACCACCATTGACGATATAATATAATAATAATAACTAACAAACTAGCATACTGCTTTAACTAGTAAATAGTGAGGTTTTGCTAGATACATAGATAGATATCTATTTTCTTGTTTATGATAATCTATAACTATGGTATTATTATAACGATTGGGTTTCTAAAGGGTTGTTGTGGTAGTATAAATACACATTTCAATTATCCCTTCGTAAATTATTCATAGGTTATAAACTATAAGAAAGGTGCAATTCTATGAAGAATTATTTATTTTGGACATCTTTATTCCCTTTGGAAGGATTACATCACCTTCGATCAATTTACGTTGGATAGTTACTTGTAATACTTCTGAATCCAATCCCATTTTTTTAATTTTTTCCAACGTTTTTTTTGCAATTTTGAGACTAATGTTATGGCCTCCAATTCTACCAAATGCAATTGCTGTAAAATTAAATTTTTGATTTTTGATGATAAAGTGACCGGTTAACTTGCTGGCAATTTCGCTTCCCCTAGCGTTTGTCACAAATATAGTTACAGCGGTGTTATGATCTTGAATATTGTCAAACGTCATTTTGCATTTGTCTCCTTATTTACATCTATGTTACGATTTACATTGCTTTCAACTAGAAAACTCCACCAATCATTATCTATAATTTTATAATCTTTAACGTCGACATCATAGGTTTTATCGTCTGCATCAGTAAATTTGAATTTTCCTTGCTCAATTAATTTAATTAATTTCCATCTATTTTTGCCAGTTTTTTTTCTACTTATTGCTACAGCCCATTTCTTATTCTCATCAATTGTAGGCATGCCAATCTGATCGGATATATCCAAAACTCCTAGTCTCTTTTCTTCGCAAAATGTATCTTTAGTAGTAACACTACGCCAAACATCTATTGCACCAACTGTCTTTGTATTTTCATTTATATTAATTACACCAAAATACACAATTTTATCACTGGTTTTTGAATCTGCGTTGGCAGTCATTTGTTTTGAATATTTGAATCAAATGCCTTATTTTATCCTTGCATTATTATAAGGACCTTCTAACAACATACCAATATTATCAACCTTTGTATTTTTTTTGAAAATAATATTGTTCTCTTCGCATCTCCTTCTATATCGATTAATTACTGCAAATCTTGGATGAAGAGATTCGTACTCTGATTTTGTTATATCAATAACCATTCCTCTATTAACAAGTGATTTTGCTACTCTATCAGCCTCATCTATAGACCAATGCAACATTTTAGATATCATTTCTGTATTTACCTTACCTTTATAGACTATTAAAACAAATAACTTTGCCTCGTGCTCTGATATTCTTAACTCTGATTCCAAAACCTCTTCAATATTTTTCATATTGACTGCCATCTGTCATATAATGTGCGCCTTTTTTGTATTAAGTTTAGCTGAGCATTATAAATCCCATAGATGAATACAACAGGCATTATGGGATATTCCATAGTCATATATTCAAAAAATTAATTAATGCAAGATAGAATAAATTAATTAATAAGTAAACTGTAATCATAAACTGTAATGATATAGATGCCTACAATATCTGATTCTGATGATTTTCAGAAGTATATTTCTCGAACTAGTGGTTTGTCTAAACGTTCAGCTCATAATAGGATTCTTGTGTTATGCATAGATAGGGACGACGATCTTGGTTCCAAGGGAGGACTAGAGACACCCATTGTAGGAAGAGACCTTTGCATTAAGGCAGGAACCAGATTAGCGATAGAAGATCCAGAAGATGCAGACGCCAATACAATTTTTGGAGCGGTCAAGATGTATGAGGAGCTCACAAACAAAGGATATGAATCAGAAGTTGCTCTCGTTTCTGGTAAGTTTAATCGTGGGATTGAGGCTGATGAAAAAATTGGATTTGAGATTCAGAATATCCTAACCTCGTATAAAGCAGATGGAGCAGTGATTGTTTCAGATGGTGAGGATGATGAGGCAGTGATTCCTATTATTCAGGCAATGGTTCCAATTATATCCATCCAACGTATTATTATCAAACATAGCCGAAGCGTGGAATATTCATATGCCATTCTAGGTAGATATATCAAAATGCTGGTTTATGACCCACGTTATTCAAAGTTCTTTCTAGGTGTTCCAGGGGCATTGTTGGTTGTAAGTGGCCTCGCCACAGTATTTGGATTGACGCGTGAAGCCATAGCATTATCATTGAGCATTTTAGGGGGTGCCTTCATTATACGTGCATTTGATATAGACAAAGCACTTGCGTCTTTAGGTAGACCAACTCCAACGGCATTTATTAGAATATTCTCGACCTTTGCTGGTGTACTTATTATCTTAGCGTCTATAGCAAACGGACTCTCAAGCATTCCAAGTGAAGCAATAGCGCCAAATATGGGGGTGATAAATATAATAAAAGACAGGGTAATTGTAGGAAGTTTTGTTCACGGTACTATTACTCTGTTATGGATCGGTATTGCCACTATCCTTGTAGGCACATTATTAAGCAACTGGTTTAAAGGCAGCGTAAGAGCCATGTCAGATATCCTACGTCTAGTAGTATTGGCATTGCTCTATTTCCCTATTTTACAATTTACTTCTGTCTTAACTGAAGGCACTAGTCCATTTACTTTAATATCATCGTTGCTTATAGGTTTGGCAATTACATTGATGGCTGCGACTTTCTTATTCCAATATTTTAGAAGCAGAAAAGGAGGAGAGGTGTTAAAGCACTAAAAGGTCATTACTTTAGTTTCAATTTAATTCATTTTTTGTACCAATAATAATAACAATAAAATCATTGTTTAGCTTGCAAAACCATGTATATAAATGGAAATACGAGGAATTGGCAGTGTAGCGTTTGCAGAAACTATTCTTAAACATAGTGGACTTTACAGCATTTATGAACGTAGACTAGAATCACAGATTCTAAATGATCCAGTTCCCAACCATATTGCGATAATCTTAGACGGCAACAGAAGATGGGCAAAATATCATTTTGCGGCGACAAATAGTGGTCATTTCTTTGGCGCTGATAAGGCAGAGGAGCTTTTGAATTGGATTCACGATCTAGGCATCAGAATTACTACTTTATACGTTTTATCTACAGAGAACTTGGACAGAAAAGATGAGGAATTGGATAATATATATAAGCTATTACACATAAAACTTGAAAAGCTTTACAGAGATTCAAGGATACATAAACGGCAAATGAAGATTAAGGCAATAGGCAATATCATGCTTCTCCCCAGATCACTTCAGGAAGTTTTGACTAAACTTGAAGAAGTAACAGCAGACTATAATTCAATGTTTCTTAATATAGCAATTGCATATGGAGGACAAAAAGAAGTTGTTGATGCCGTAAAAAAAATAGTGTCAATGGTCAAATCTGGAAAAATTAATGAAAGCAGTATTGATGAAAAATTAATTGAATCATGTCTATATACATCTCATTTACCGCAAGCTGAACCTGATCTAATATTAAGAACATCGGGAGAAAAACGTCTCAGCGGTTTCCTTATATGGCAAAGTGCATACAGTGAATTAGTATTTATGGATGTATTTTGGCCCGAATTCCGCAAAATCGATTTAATGCGTGCGATCAGGACGTATCAATGCAGAAAGAGAAGATTTGGAAAGTAATGATGATACCCAGTATAATTGTTGAACGACTTTATATAGGATCAATAGAATGAATATGAATGCCACAGCACGGAGAATATGATCAAGACTCAAAGAAATGGTATTGTGAGTACTGGATGTCTTTACAAGAGTGGAACCAAGTTCATTACTATTCACCTTCAAACACAGTAGCAGAAGAAAACGAAGACGATAACGATAATAATTGAGAAATACAAAATGGGGCAAAAATACACCATAATAAAAGTTACTCAAATGGGCTCATTTGTATGACCACATGATATAAAAATGATAGACGAGAGGTCTTCAGGAGCAATCCTATTTTCAATTAATAACGAATCGGGTAAACCAGTATTTTTATTATTGCATTATGCATCAGGTCATTGGGATTTCCCAAAAGGCAACATAGAAGCTGGAGAGGATGAAGTACAAGCTGCATACCGTGAAATATTCGAAGAAACAGGTATTCAAGACGTACATTTTCTGAAAGGTTTTAGGAAAAAGATACTATATCATTATAGACGGGGACACAAATTAATTCGAAAAGAAGTTATTTTCCACATAGCTAGAACGGATACAAGAGAGATCATATTATCCAATGAACATATTGGATATGCGTGGAAGGATTATAATCAGGCACTGAATCAATTAACTTACAAAAGTGCAAAAAACCTCCTGACAGAAGTCAAAATATTTTTGGAAACTAATAATAATAAATACTAAACACTGGAAATTTCATGTTGTATCTGTTTGACGACATTTACAGGATCGGTAGATCTAATTATTAAATTACCAACAATGAAATAATCTGTACCGTTTTTTGCTGCCTGTAGTATATTTCCTCCCTGAGGACCAAATCCAGGCGAATATATAGGAACTTGTTTTTGGTCAGATATTTCTTTTAGCACATTTGTTTGAGTAGCGCCAATCACAATGCCGTCTACTTGACATTCATAG
>JBKPMK010000595.1:0-3514 GCA_046732115.1 Thermoproteota archaeon | reverse complement strand
CTTATTATTACCGTTATTTTTGAGTTGTTTCCATATGTCTAATGATTCAAACTTGCTATATTCTCTGTTAAGAGTCGAAGAGGGAAATGATGTCACTTTATCTCTTACTACAAACTGTCGGATATTTCAATATAATTGATTGGCAATAAAATTCATAACTGTATAATTATATAACTTTCATGTTTGTTAGAAATTGTAGTAGCAATAAATTGATGTAGTCAAATTTATAACGTAATGTCTTCATAGATTGATTCTTTAATTATCTTGGTCTGTTGTTAAAATGTTGGAAAATAATAATAAAGTTGCAATAGTCACAGGTGCAAGCAGCGGTATAGGATATGCCACTTCCTTAGCACTATCAAAATCAGGTATAAGAGTAGCAGTTGGAGCAAGACCCATGGATAGGTTACAAGAGCTAGAAGAGCAAATTGTCAGAAATGGTGATGAACTAAGAGGAGGAGAAGGAGAAATATATATACAAAGAAAACTAGATGTTACAAACAAATCAGATTGCGATTCATTTGTTGATACCGTAGCTAAAAAATGGGGAAGAGTTGATATCCTAATTAACAATGCTGGTTTAATGCCCCTAAGTCATTTTAAGAATTGCAAAGTAAAAGAATGGGAACAGATGATTGATGTAAATATCAAAGGAGTTCTCTACTGTACCTCTGCAGTAATTCCATATATGATGGATAAAAAATCAGGGCACGTAGTTAACATCTCTTCTGTAGCAGGAAGAATAGTGTTTGCTGGAGGAAGTGTCTACTGCGCAACAAAACATGCTATTACTGCATTTAGTGAAGGATTAAGAAAAGAACTGAGTCCAGAGTATAACATACGGGTTACATGCATTGAACCAGGAGCAGTAGCAACAGAATTACTAGAAACAATAACAGATGAATCCATGTCAAAGTTTGTACAAGCTTCAGAGAACATGGAAAGATTACAATCAGAAGATATAGCAAATGCAATTTTGTATGCAATACAAGCACCAAATCATGTGAATGTCAATGAGATATTAATGAGGCCAACAGCACAAGAAAGATGATAACATAAGATCTCCTCAGACAAAGCAGAAATACCTTCAGAGATTTGGATATTTTCTCGACTTTGCTCAAATCGCGACAGAAAAAGGAACCTCCATTGAGGAACGTAGCAATAAGCTAGCAAAATTAGCAAAGAGTGACTACAAATGGCTTGTCAACTGTATATTCAATTATCTTCAACTACTTAAAAATAGAGTAGAATCAATTAATGACAAACGTGGTGTAGAATTAGAGTTTAAACCTAGACGAAAAGGTAACTAAGGATACTATGTGGGTTGCTGTGACCAGTAATAGATACGTGTATATGAATGCTGGGGGAGCATATTAGTGGATGTCCAGTGTGTTTGATCCCACTTCCCGCAGTCAACATGTTATGCTTTTATACCATAACAATTCCGATCGTAATCTTGCGTCAGTAAACTATATCAACCAAGGATTGAAAGAAAAGCAGCTGTGTGTATATGCTTCTGTTGATGCCACTAATTCATCCCATTTGCAAAAGATATCTTTGCAAATTAATAATTATAATGACAATATCAATAAAAGAAATTTAGTAATTGTGGATTTAAAACCATTTTATGATTCTGCATTAGTAGGTGATTTAACGCCATTTGAGAAGTTCAAAATGCAATTACTGCAAGAATTAAAAAAAGGTGGTAATAAAGATCGTAAAGGTGTATTGATAGTTGCCGATTGTGCTGATTACCTTTCTAGAAATAAGCATTTTGAAAAATGTAATCTAGTAGAGAAATGGTGGCAAGATGTATATGTGGAATGGCTACAAGGTCAGCAGCAAGGGCAACAACAAGAAGAAAATTATAGCATTAATATCATATGTCCTCATCCTGGCTTTATTTTAAATAGACGTCATTTTGACCAATACCGAGATCAGATTTCTCGGAATCATAGCACAACTATAGATACTAATGATTGTATATTTGCGGATTATACTTCTGCATATAACAAACAAAATACACAACCTGATTTTGTAGATAGGGTAAAAGCAGAGAAACCAGTCCCAGATAGAAATCTAGCTTCTTCTAAGCAAATACATTTTTTAATATGTGAAACATGTTTTTGGTGTGCTTCTTTAGTATCTCAAGTACCTGATCATTCAACGATTTTAAATTGCCACACTTGCAAAGAGAGAAGAATACGCTTCTATACACTACTATAGGCATGGCTCGCGCATCGTACAGCACAAAGTTTAGGTTTAATCTAGAGTATGGGGTCTGTAGGCTGGTAATGTATCCTCTTAGCCTATGCCACACTTATTGTGTAGCCGTTTAACGCCTTTCAATACCATATAATACCATTATTTATATACTATGGTGATTATTAGTGCATAGCGGAGAATTAAATTGACATCGGCCGCAACTGCAGATAATACAAAGAAAGGAAGAGAACGTTATCATGAATCTGCATTAATTTCTGCAGCTCATATTTTAGTATGTCTGAGCCAAGAAGGTAAAAGTATAGAGGAAATAGCAAGAGAGAATTTTGATAATAATATTGAATTGGTATCTGTGTGGGCTGATTATATGGTTGCAATTAATTGGATGTGCAAGGATGGTACAGATAACAAATGGGTAGCCATGGATGAAGGAAAGAAATGGATTCAAAAATACTATGATATAAGAGACAATTAACACAAGTCTGAATTAAGGGGAGAGAATCAAGCGTCTACATGTTAATGCTTCCCCCGATTTATCAAAAATGTCGTCCGGTTACTACAGAACAAACAACGTTCCACTGAATTACTACAGATGTCATTATATTCTTTGATCGATTAGAGTTTATCAAATTCCGGGGAAACCTATCATATAATGTGACTCCCATATAGTGTTTGTTTATCAAAATTCGAATGACATTGATTTCAATTAGCTATCAAATACTATCTGTAGCTATGCAGTTTACAGGTTTGTCCCTAGTGTCCCTGGTAACTACCTATAATCATCCCCGTAATAGATAGGCTGGAATGATAATGATATGTAGAATAGATAGAGAATAGTTTAGAGAATAGTTTATGACAAACTACTAGGGACACCGGGGACAAAAATATATCTTAAACTGATTAACAACGTAAATAAACCGATTAGTAGATGACTCTATTAATAGTCCTAGGATTCACCGGATATTTTCAACTTCTAATAAAAGTTGTACAGGATATAGTACCATATTCTTAACACTCCATTCTAGAATATGTCTCCAAAATTGCCTCCTCTTACTGACTGTTGCCCCCAACAACAAGCATTCAAGTCTATTTCAGTATTTATCCGAAGAACTGATACAATTTTGAAGTTAACTTAATTTGACCTTAATAAATAATCCTTATTAAAATGATTTTGCCATCATAATTCCATCCTACTATGGATTATAGCATATTGTGTAAAGAAATCTTAGACTTAAATCCAAAGGTTCGTTTTGCTGGAATATGTGATGACAGTGGTGAAATTAAGTATGGG
>JBKPMK010000594.1:0-9201 GCA_046732115.1 Thermoproteota archaeon | reverse complement strand
TCTGATAGCCGTTTATATCGATGATCTAAGTCTGATTTAGTCCTGGCATACTCAGTATTATTCGAAACAAGAAACTCAATTTCAGAATTGGCTAGACTTAAATCAGACTTTAGAGCTACGGCCCAACTGGATCTCTCTTTCAGAATTTCCTTGCTCTGCTGTAGTTTGCTATAAGATTCTGCTAGCTGTTGATCAATGTTTTTACTTTCCTTATCTAACAGGGGAATTCTTTGGTTGATTTCAACTATTCTATTCTCTGACTGTTTTTGGATTGCTCTTGTTCTCTCTGCTTCGTATACAATGCTCGCAATTCTGCTTCCCGTTTGTGCTTTGGATTTATTTTCAGCGTCAACTTTTTGAATAAATGCAGCCTTCTCGGATTCTAAACTTTCAATCTGTGCACGAATCTGCTCTAGCTCTTTAGATATCTTTGACGATGCCAAACTATTAGAATCTAGATTCCTGTTTTGAGATTCCAAGTCGTTTCGAATTTTACTTATTTTGTTTGAAATTGAAATTGCTTTGAATCTTTTCAGCTCAGACTCCAAGTGTTCATACCTCAGTTGATCGTTTCTTTCTGCTTCTAATTCGTCTATCCTCTTTCGAATTTCACCCATTTTTGCAAGTGCTACCTCAAGTCGACGATCAGATTCTTCTAATTGTTTTAGGGCTTCGGTTTTTTTATCGTCAAAATACGATAAGCCTACTATGTCCTCTATAATCTTTCTTCGTTCATCTGAATTTAGTTCAGAGATACGGGTAATCATCCCCTGCTGAACGACATTAAGCTTGCCTGGTCCAGGCATTACAACTTCTAGTAACTCAGTAATAGTAGATTTCGACACTTTTTTATCGTTAAGATAGTATTGGCTGTCGCCTGTCTGTCCTTCCATTTCCCTTGTCAGAGTTACAGAATCAGAATTTACAGGGATTCCTCTATTAACGTTGTCAAATGTCAGAGATACACGGATGAGCCTATGCGAGCTGTTTTGGCTGTCATGAAATAGCGATTGAAATTTATCTACGCGTAATGCTTTAGGACTATTCTCGCCTATAGCAAACATTATTGCATCCAAGACATTACTCTTTCCAGAGCCATTAGGTCCAGTAACTGCTACGAATCCCTGTTCGAAATTTATTACTGTATTTTTAAACCCGAATGACTTGAAACCATAGATTTCAAGCTTTTTGATGTAAACCAATCAGATATGTATTATCGTGTTAAATGGTCCTTTATATTATGTATAGGATAAACCATGTGCAGCATTTTTATAAAAGATGGTGACTTATCTGTCACGTTTGCCTTCTATGAATTCCAAGAAGTTTGCTTTTGCTTGAGAATATGGCAAGTGCAGCGGAGGATGCTTAAAGCAGTATGCAGAAATGCTCTCTAGAGGTCCAGAAATACCCCTTTCAATGGCCAGCTTTGATCCTCTTATAGCATCGATCATAATTCCAGCACTGTTATAGGCATCAACAACTCTGAGCTTAAGATCAACTTCCAAGGGAATATTACCGAAGTACTTTCCTTTAATTGATATATAACAGATTTTATCATTTTGTAGGAATCCTACAAAGTCCGATGGTCCTATGCGCATAGGGATTTGATATGGAGCCATTGTCGCTACGGCGCTGGTCTTGCTGATTCTTTTATCTTCCAGTCTGTCGTCATCAAGCATATTGTAAAAATCCATATCTCCGCCAACATTCAGCTGATAGGTTTCATCCACCTTTACTCCTCTGTCGACGAATAGTTTTACTAGTGTTTTATGCACTACTGTGGCGCCTAATTGACTCATGACGTCATCACCTGCGCAACAAATTCCTTTACTCTCAAATGCCTCTTGCCACTTTAACTCAGATGCTATGAAAACTGGGATAGCGTTGATAAGACAAACTCCCGCATCCATGCATTTTTCTGCATAGTATTGTGTGGCTCTCCTACTGCCGACTGGTAGATAATTCAGTAGAATTTCTGTTTGGGTATCTTTTAGAATCTTGGCCACGTCAACAGTTGGCTGGTCAGAAACCTTTACTTTCTCTTTATAGTGTGTTCCTATTCCGTCAAAAACCTCTGCTTTTTCAACTTTTATGTCCATTTTGTCTACATCACAGATCTTTATCGTATTATTTGGCTGTGCGAATATAGCCTCCGATAAATCGAACCCCACCTTAGAATCTACAACGTCAAAAGCGGCAACGTATTCAATGTCGCCAGGTTCGAAGCCCCGCAAATTGTACGCAGTCAAACCTATCCCGTTTGACTTATCCCTGCTGTAATAGCGTGTCCCCTGCACAAGCGCAGATGCACAATTTCCAACACCAGCAATAGCAACACGAATTTTCTTACGCATTTGACATCAACTAGTATTAAAGTCAGGTTAATATATCTATGTACAACTTACAAATCCATAAATAGTACATTTTGTGTGCTTGCAATAAAGTAATTTTAATCGAGAATCGTTATAATTGCGTGGTAGGGCCATGATAAACCCTTACGAATGCTATAGACAAACCGTAATGCTTCCACATCTCTCTCTTCTCAGAGAAATTACGATTTAACTATCATATATTTGGATAATGTGAGATCAAGTCATGTATGTATAAATTACTCAGCGAATGAGCAAAACGCACGGTCGTCTATGCGCCTTTAAGCGTGAACAATAAAATTTGTGGTGTTCGTGTTTGAATGAACTCACGGTCTTTCCAATCATTTGGAAAGTACACTTTTTTAACTCCCTTAGGATTTATCTGAAATTGTGAGGATGATATTAATGCCATAAGCTCTATGATGCTCGAGCCGTTTGGCTCCAAGTCCGTAAGTATTTGCAAGGTACCGCCAACCGATAATTTCTGTGGTAGAATTCGTAATATGGATTTAAGAGAAGATTCATAATCTAATTTCATGGCAGAATCAAATCTAATTTCTGGTATAACCATTAGGAAATTATCAATAGACTTTTCCACTATACTAGGGAGTAGTTTTTGGGTGTCTCCCCAAAAAGCCGACGCATTAGGAGGATCAAGTTCGGCTAACTTCGATTTAGCTTTTAGAACTTCATTCTGGTCTTTTCCTATACCAATAAAATATTCTGCCCAGTTGTTGGTGGCTATTTCTTGCAGCATATCCCCATTACGCATAGATATCTCCATGTTTATCCTAAGATACAGGTTTCTTGTCTTGCTTATTATTCTGTTAATTTGGGTAGAAGGATTGCCTTCGTGGAAGAACTGATATACCATGTTCCACCTTTGCCTGAAAATGTAAGGGAAATGGCGCATGCCGACGACTTCCTTAAAAAGATCTGTATCAGCAAAATCCGCAAAATATGCATCTGTTCGAGAGACAGCTTCGACTTTTGGTAGTTCCAGTTCGTCATATAGGTTTGTGACTCTATCCCAAGCCCTGATTGGATCGGAACCCATGTAAGTTACTGCAAGGTCTGCAATCCATAATATTTCTCCCAATAATCTAATTTTACTGTGTTTTTGTTTATCTTCGAGCAAGTTTACCAGCCTTTCAAATTTCTCTTTAGCGTATATCTGGGTATGATACGGAAAATCCGTTCTCCAGATCAAGGCTTCCACTACTATACTTTCAATAGGTTTGCGATCTTCTGGTATCTTTACATACTCAGGATGCGTTGTAGCAAATTCCGCAGGAGGCAATAAGGCCGATCTGTATTCTCTAAAATAATTGTCGAATTCACTTGCATCCATGCTAAAATAAGCGTCCAGAATTCTTGTTTTGGATATTTCGCTGATAGTTCTGAATACTTTGGGACCTTTCTGTCGTTCTACGCCAATCTGACTTCTGACTTCTGAATTCACGGTTTGATTAGGATCATAGTCGTGCAAAAGACCAGCAACCAGGATGAGTTCATAATCTTTTGAGTCAAAACTATATCCCCGAAGCTCCTTTGGAAGTATTTGCATACACATGTAGCTTACCTCGAGGCTATGATGAAGGTTATGATATTCACTTGAACCTTCCCCAAGCCCTTGTCTAGTATATGCGTTTTTAAGGAACTTTATGAGCGATTGGATTTTCCGGATTGCACCTTCAGAAATTCCTTTCTGTATAGCTACTTGCACAATGACTTCGATTAGATCATTATCTTTGACATTGGCTAGATTCGCATTTATATCCCCGACAGTGCGATTTTTCGAACCAGGAAGATGCCTAACCACCTCTCTATAGATAATTCTAATGGGTAAACTTTTGTTAAGATAAATCCCCGCCGTGGTAATGCTCCATGGATATTGAATTCGTGGTTTTTCATGGTCAATTATTTCATCTGCTGCAGTGACCAATTTTTGATTAATCTCAGCTATAACAGGGCTCAATTTTGCATCATCTAAATTCAATCTTCCTTTTTGGTCTGCAAATCTTGCCCGCTCGGTATTCATTACAACCCATTGAGGGATCTTTATTCTAAAGACAGAATGTTTTCGAGATCTCCTACCAGATCTCGTTCTTAAAGTTGTCTCCTTATATGTTAGGGCAACGTTCCTCTTACCACGGATGAATGGGAGGTCTTCATCGCGAACAACCTGTAAAAGAATATCTTTGTTAGTAGATTGGAATCCTAGCAATATGCGCCAATATTTCCCTTTATCTAGCCAAGCCGGAACCTGGGTCTCCCTATCCCAGAAGTCAATCGGTCCAAGAGGGATGAAGCCTTTTTCATACTCTTTGGTTTCAGGATTATAAGAGCGATATTCATAGTCACCTATGAGTGGATCAAGTTTTTTAGATAAACCTCTCGCATCCATAATAATATTCGCTGACCTGGTGAATTGAAGATACGCCATTACTCCCCAGATAGAGCCTAACGCACTGAAGAGAGCGAATATACTCGAAACTATATTGATTTTACCATACAAGAAATATTTCGGTATAAGTGGAATCCCAAACCAGCCGGTCGATAAAATGCCTGTGAGCGCTAGAGTCATGAATAACCATCTAGCAAGGTCGTTATAGTACAGACTAAACGACTTGGCTCCAGCATTTTTATGCCTAAAGGCTGAATTGAGATGATGACTATCGTTGCCGCAGTGTTTTATACCAGATCAAAACCCCAGTATTGTCTCCGCTGTATAAAAATACCGATTCAGAATCTAATAGGAATTTCAAACCTAACTTTGTCTAGTCAATATAAGCACAGATAATAGAAGACCCTAGCAGAGCTTAACATTGTCCATTTGGCTAATGAATAGGGCTATTCTACGACTTATAAAACCTGTATAGTTCTAGTCGTTCTAGGCGAAAAGATATTTAGCCCATTTAAAAGTAGTCTTATAATCTACATTATGGGCCGGTGGTCTAGCTTGGTTAAGATACCGCCTTGACATGGCGGGGGTCGTTGGTTCAAATCCGACCCGGCCCACTTCGTCTTTTGCGCGACTGTTTTCGTTTTTATGTCAGGAGGGATTTGTCCGTCGTGCTTCGCGTTTCGCATTGTCAACGGCGGTATCTTAACCAAGCTAGACCACCGGCCCCCGCCTCCAATAACACCGTCGCCATTAGGAGCGACACCATCGTCATTAGTGGCGACGCTGCGAGTATCAGCATTGAACACGGATTTTCTTGGACATAATACGTTGGCTTTGTCTTCAAGAAATCCTTTATCCACAAGAAGAGGAAGTTCTTGGCTGCATAGTATCTTTAGTTTCCTTCTAATACGGTACCGAATATCTCTTTGGATAGATTTTGAAACAGTAATATTTCCAAGGATGCAGTCTTTTTCCCTTTTAGTCAGTAAAGCGAAATCACATAGAGGCTTGTTTTGTACCATGATTATAGCGTTAAACAGGGCTAACTTTCTTAAAGCTTTTTAGTCCTAAAAAACGGAAACGTCATTATCCATAGTACTTAATTCACCAGTATGCTGGTCATACAAAAGCATGAAGAAAATATAACAGACAAAGGCGGGGTAATATGGCATACGCAAGGCTCGGGGAAATCACTTTCTATGCTGTGGTTAGCTACCCAGCTGATGTATAGATTTGGCAATCCTCCTATAGTCATAGTTACTGACAGAAAACAACTAGATGAACAAATTCATGGTACTTTCAAGTCATGTGGCTTCCCCGATCCTATAGCAGCCAAAAGCCGAAGTCACCTTGAACGTCTACTTAGTAACCCCCGAGGCAAAACTATAATGACTACTATTCAAAAATTTGGCTCGAAAGAAAATCATATTCACACAGATGAGAAAGTTATTACTCTAGTAGATGAAGGACACCGTTCTCAGTACAAGTTCAATGCAGAAGCCATGAGATCAGCTATGCCAAATGCTGTTTTCTTTGCATTTAGCGGGACACCAATTGATAAGAAAAATAGAAGTACTTACAAGGTTTTTGGCCCTCTACTTGACAAGTATTCTTTTGAAGAATCAAAACAAGATGGGGCCACGCTAAAGATTCTGTATGAAAATAGAATGCCGGACCTTTATGTGGAAGGAGGAGATAGTATAGACCGCATCTTTGATCGGGTATTTTCAGATCTTGATGATGACAAAAAACAAAAGCTCAAAAAAGAATATGTTACAAAGGAGAAAATATCTGAGGCCCCAGAGCGAATCAGAAAGATATGTTATGATTTAGTAGATCACTATATGGGAAAAATTGAGCCTAACGGCTACAAGTCAATGTTAGTCGCTACCTCAAGGGAGGCTGCTGTTACTTACAAAAAAGAACTAGATAAGATAAATGCCCCCAAATCAAAGATTATCATGACATCTAACCTAGGAGAAAAAGGTAAGGACGGCAGTAGTTGGGATGAATATTTTTTAACTCCAGAACAACGCGAAAATGAAGCCGATAGGTTCAAAGATCCTAATGATCCAACTAAAATTCTAATAGTTGTGGATATGCTGCTTGTAGGCTACGACGTTCCTATAGTTCAGGTAATGTATTTAGATAAAGGATTAAAGGAGCATACTCTACTTCAGGCAATAGCCAGAGTCAACAGAATATACGATCCAGGAAAAACTTATGGTTTGATAGTCGATTACAACGGAATAACAAAGGACCTACAGAAAGCACTAGCGATATTTGAACAAGATGATATCAAAGGAGCATTGGAGCCAGCTGAAAAAGAACTCGAAGAACTCAAAATCAGACACAAAGAAGCAATGTCTTTTTTTAGCGATGTTGATGACAAAAATAACGATGAAGCAATAATTGAAAAGTTCGAACCAGTCAATGTTAGAGATGATTTTGAATATGCATTTAAGATGTTTTCAAAAGCACTCGATGTCATCCTTCCCAAAAAAGAGGCAGACCCTTTCATCCCCGATTTTAAATATCTAAGCGAAAAAAGGCAGCTAATTAGAACATATTATGGAGGAGTTAAATACAGTTTAAGAGAGGATGGAAAAAAAGTACAGCAGCTAATAGATGATCATATCAGATCTTTGGATATTGCGGAACTAATGAATCCACGGGAGGTTACATACGATAACTTCCTTAGCTATGCAGCTAAATTCAAAAGTGAAAGAGCCAGAACTGCGCTGATTAAAAACAAGGCTAGACAAATAATTCAGGAATTAGCCCCAACAAATCCAGCATACTATGAGAAATTAAGAGAAAGACTGGAGAAGATTATAGAACAGGAAGAAAAGCGTAGGAAAGATGACGCCAGCTACTTTAACATTTTAGCACAAATTTACAAAGAAGCATTAGATACAGAAAAACAGAGGAAGAAACTTGGATTCTCTACACCATTTGAATTTGCCGTATATGAAGAATTACAGTCAATAAAAGACGATAAAACCAATTCAAAGAGCATTACAGAATCAATCTATGATAAAGTTAAGGAAGAAACAAAAATTGTAGGCTGGAAGACAAAGACAAGTTGTGAAAAGAAATTATGTATTGCTGTTTACGATATCCTGACTGAAAACAAATATCCTGAAGATAAATCTGACATGCTGACCCCCAAAATTGTAGAATTGGCTAAGCGTAATCTTCCATGATTCACAGTAAAGGCAAGGTACAGTATGGCACAACGACTATACCATATCACATCATTAAAAGTAAACGTATCAAAACTTCTGAAATCATAGTAGACTCAGATAAAGTCACAATCAGAACTCCACTAAACAAAGACATCTCTGATATTCAGAGAATCATTTCGGGTAAGGCTTCGTGGATACTAAGAAAACAAAAGGAATACAAAGAAACAATTCCTCAAATCATAAAACCTACATATGAAGAAGGTTCAACGTTACCTTACCTTGGAAGAAATTATACATTAAAAATACTAAAAAGAAATCAATCCGAAGATAACATAAAATTCCTTGATGGGGAATTTACAATAGAACTAAAAGCATCGATACATTCCCCCGCCAAGATTAAAAGACTGTATGATGATTGGCTGGTGAAAAAAGCAAAATCAGTATACAAACACAAAGTAGATGAATACTCAAAAAAAATCGGGGTTAAAGTTAAAAGGATTGCCGCAAAGCACCTAAAAAATAGATGGGGCAGTATGACAAAAGAAGGTTCAATTAGCCTGAACGTAAACCTTCTAAAGGCTCCTGAAGATGTAATTGATTATATAATATTGCACGAATTATGCCATTTCAAAATAAAAGAGCATTCTCATCACTACTGGGATCAGGTACGTAGACATATGCCTAGTTATCAAGAAAAGATAGAATGGCTCAATATAAACGGAAATCATTTAATTTAAGACATTTCTGTTGCCCCTAATTCTCCCTACATTAGAACGGCATTACAGATGTGACGGATGGAGATTGGTTGTCAAATTGATTGTTGTGACCATTAGGCATTTTAGTAGTGTGTTTTTGTATAGGTTGGCTCATCGGCTGCTGCTGATGTTGTTGTGATTGTAAATGCCCTGAGGTCTGAGATTGGGATTGAGAATGCTGAACTGGCGGTAAGAATGGAATAGGATTTGAATCTGCATTAGCTATATTCAATGTAGTTAGCAGTAAAAGAGACAAGGTTGGAATTAATGTCAGAGTTTTAAATTTGTTCATTTGCTGACTGGTATGACACTAAAAACAAAATAAGAATTTTTGGCGATTCTTTTATCTCAATTGTACCCCTAAATCTTCAAGAATGAAGGTCAGTATCTATAAGAGTAAACAATTAGTAAAGAAACCCTTATAGCTAAGTATGTTAGATATATTGTATTAGTATGGTCAGTACTACTAAGAACGATAGGAC
>JBKPMK010000593.1:0-6867 GCA_046732115.1 Thermoproteota archaeon | reverse complement strand
CTGAAAGAGCAGCTATTACGGCTCGAGCCGCACCACCTGAGCCTAACAGAAGTATCGTCATCCCGTTAAAGTTTATCTTCCGCCTATGCAGTGGTTGGATAAAACCGTAGACATCCGTGTTATATGCTTTCAAGGTTCCCCGTACATTATGTACTGTATTTACAGCATACGCCTTCTGAGCAGTTAAATCTAGCTCGTCTACATACTCGAGTATATCTATCTTGTGTGGCATTGTGACGTTGAAGCCGGATATATTAATAGAACGAAGCGAACATATAGATTCTTTTAGTTCATTTTTTGAAACCCTAAAGGCAATGTACACACAGTTCAAACGCAGTGAGTTAAATGCTGCATTTTGCATTGCAGGTGATAAGGAATGTTGAACCGGATCACCAATGATACAATATGTTTTGATTTGGGTTTGCATATACTCGCCTAAGAGGGACTAATTTTGTCATATATATCTCTCATTTGTACAACTGTGAGTTGACCTGGAGCAATGCTTTCTTCCAATGCCGCATAAGTAAATGGCGATCTTCCTATAATCGTGCACATTATCCTAGAAATAATTCCTGCCTCACCCATGGAGAATGCAATTAAGCTGTACTCAGCAGCATTTTCATATAAATCAAGTATTCGCAGAGCATCTACAATGTTAATAGCAGTAGTGACCATCTTGATATGATTGCTATAGACTTTCATTTTTTCTAACATGTATCTCAGTTCATCTTTTGGAGGAGTCTTCTCGAAGTCATGCCATGAGAGTAAGACTGGAATTTTTTGTGTCTTACAATAATTGGCTAGATCATCATTAGATTGTAGAGTACTATACTCAATGTCTAATAGCATCGGCTTTGCCATTGCCAACTTCTTCAACCACTCGATTCTATCATTGTTGTTACCTTTAAATTTGCCACCCTCTGCAGGGCTCCTTAAAGTAAATACTGCCTTTTCTCTGATGTTCTTAGCAATTTTCAATGCTTCTTCGATGTCTGACAAATCTAAAAAGTCAAAGCGGATTTCTATGTAGTTTGCGCCAAATGAAAACGCCCTGTTAATTTTATCTCGTAAGCTTTTCGGGTTTTCTGCAGGAATAGATGCACAGATGTTAATCAACTATATCTCAAGTATATCTTATCTTCAGCATTGGCAAATTAACCTTTTCATATGCCACTGTCACTAATTGACTAAGATGTGGCTTTGTATCAAGTGTATTTTTCTTAAGTGTATTTTTCGTTGATGGTAGAAGACGATAATGACAGCGTGAACAAACATCATTGACTAGGCTTATATAGTGAACAATAACACAGGAAAGAAAGTATTGAAGAGATAGAAAAATTGAAAGATACCTAGATGACACAAATTCAGACCCGCAGAAAATTCTCTAGCAGTGACATGGATAAAACGAGTTTCCGGATGGATCCATCTATTAAGGATTCTATCCTATACCTGCAGGAGGATGACTCGAAGAACCATGCTCCATTCTTTGGTGGGCATTTAATGCTTCGGCACTATCAAAATCTCTTCCGCAGATACCGCAGCGATGGTTTTTCGGAGATTTGGTGTTAGAAGACGAAGTAGCAGCAGTCATAGCTTTACACCAGTATTATACAGATCACATATAATTAAACATGAAAGCCATCAAACATGAAAATGATGGTGAGATGGAATTTTTTTCCAATTAGCTATTAGAGCTTCAGATCTTATATGCAATGGTTCATCAACAATTCTTGATTTTGCTAGATTGACATATTCTTTAACTAAATCTATACCTATATAATGTCTTTCAAAATGAAATGCTACTTTGGTGGTTTGTCCGCTCCCATTGAAAGGATCGAGTACTGTATCACCTTTGTATGAATAGAGTTTCATCAGTCGATATGGAATTTCTTCTGGAAAAGGACAGGGATGCTCAATGAATCCTGGAGGCACTGGAGCAATGTGCCACACAGAGTTTGCAATCTCTTTAGTCCATTCCTCGTGTCTTGCTGGAAGAGTTTCTCTACGTCTGCTTCTACCGCTGTTCACATCTCCTTTTCTCAAAACAAGGATGAATTCATGCATTATATTTGCCCTATAATATTTTGGATATGGATTGATAACGAATGAGCCATATCTGTTTGTACCACCAGTCACCTTATGCCAAATAATTTCTTCATGCAAGTTCCAGTTACCGAATGGCTTGACAAGCTTTGATAGTAGCAGATGTGGCAATGGCTGAATAGTTCCATTGACTATCTCGTTGCCAATAACTATACAGCAGTAGCCGCCCTCTTTGGTTATCCTAAAGACTTTGTCATTGAATAAATCAGCCATCTCATATAGATATTCAGTAGTGCCAGTTTTAGTTGTCCCGCGATAATATCCTTCATTTCCAGAGACATGCATATCATAATCTATTGCATTTCCGTATGGTGGTGAAGTGACAGTCAGTTGAATTGTATTAGATGGAATTCTTGACAATACTTCTTTTGAATTACCAATTATTATTTCATCGATGATATTCCGTTGAATCAACATCAGCTGAATGTATTATTATCTTTCTCCATATTCCGAATACTTTAAAATAATCAACTTTATGATAAAGAAAAATCATTTGATGGTATCCAAAATTACATCATTTTTCTACTATAAATTCATTGACTTCAAGTCCAAAGTGTCGACCAGACGGAGGCTTCACATACGCAAGGATTTCGTCTCCTACTTTAGCCTCCGTTATTGGCATTAATTTACCGTTGGTTGTCATGAATCTTATAGTTTCTGCATTTTGCAAAATGGCAGTACCAATTTCATTGTCAACTTGTGCCCTGATTAGCCTTAGGGGACGTGTTTCAATTTTTGATCTTCCCACTGTTACAGGCCTTGAGATACCGTCTTTATTTACTATTAATATTTGCGTACCGGATTCGATTTCAGAAAGATACTTAGTATTTCCATCTGGTGTTATTGTATAGCAATACACCGCACCGGCATTTACTCTAAATGGTCTAGGGGACGTAAAAGACGATCCAAACGATTCGTTATGAACAAGAAACAGGAAGTTAGATCGGGTGCCTATCAACATACCTTCCCCAGCCTTAAGTATTGATACTGTATCAATGCAGACTCTCTCTCCACTTCCTACATCTTTTATATCTAAAATTTTGACAGGTTTGACTGCAAACATTCTGGTTTGAAGATATTGTCTTGATTCATTCACTTCGTCCACTTTATTTGCTGATAATATGACACCATCAACTCCTAATTCTAACACTCCGAATAGAGTCCTCACCTCATTTGCATTATTAGCAGTTGCATATACCTTAGTTCTGAAACCGTGAAGCTTAGCAATAACATTCTCTAGAGGGATAATCTTCCAGTCAGACGTTTCTACCATAACTATGTGTGATCCTTCTTCAGCCGCTTGTACAATTTCGTCAACGTCTTCATTGCGTAATACCTTCTTGTAATATGCTAATTGTTTGCCGGGTGTTATGTTTTTCTCTAATTCATCTATTGTCCTACAAATAGTTATGTCAGCATCCTCGGATTCATGAATGGTTTTGAAGTTCCTATTGGGCAATAATTTTGGGTCTATGTTTAGAAATGTGATATGCTTCAATCTAGCCAAGAACTTGCCCAAATTTGGCCCTGAAACCGTCGGCCTAATTATTAGGTCTTTACCTAATTCTTTCAAGCTCAGTTAATGCCTCTTTTGTAGTCTCTCCGTCTAAAATAATACTTTTTAATGCATGAACAACTGCGGGAGGATTTTTATGCTGGAAAATATTTCGACCAAATGTAACGCCTATTGCACCTGCCTCCATTGCTCCAAAACACGTTTCAACGATCTCTTTATCGGTGTTAGCCTTTGGTCCTCCTGCTATTACGATAGGCACAGGACAACTTTTTATAACCCTTTTAAATGAGCCGATGTCTCCGGTATATACCGATTTGATTATATCAGCTCCTGCCTCAGCGCCTATTCTTGTAGTATGAGCCACAATTTCTGGATCATACTGATTCTTAATGTTTTCACCACGCGGATACATCATTGCCACTAAGGGAATGCTCCATTCATTACATTTATCAGAAATCAAGCCCAGTTTATACAACATCTCTGGCTCTTCTTTTGCTCCAATATTAATATGGACTGAAACTGCATCTGCACCGAGCCTTACTGCATCTTCAACGCTACCAAGCAACATTTTTCTATTTGGAGCAGGGCCAAGTGAAGTACTTCCAGAAAGATGAGCTATCAGCCCAATATTTAGGGACCTTGGGAGCGATTTTATAATACCTTTGTTAACAAGAATGCAGGTAAGCCCTGCATTTTGGCATTTGTATATAACAGAGTGAATATCTTCTAGGCCTTGAATAGGACCATTGCTGATGCCGTGATCCATAGGAATGCAGAGCATCTTTCCATTCTTTAAAATTCTGTTAAGTCGAATGTCTCTGCCAAAGACCATATATAACAGAGCATTTTGCGAACCTACTTAAAAGTGATATGTTTCGATAATTATTGCAAGAAACCATTATAGGTCATCGTATTCATATCTAGATAGATCTGGAGGAGACATTCGGTTTGAAGAAAACTAGCTGACATGTAGACACAATATTAAAGAGTTATACATTGAACCGGTGGAATACAAATGATCTGTGACTACGTCTTAAGGTTTTACAGAATACTGTTTCCTTTTAAACTGATCTTTACTAATTTGTTTTGTTATCGCTTTTTATCGAAACGGTAAACTCAATTTTCTGATAGAAAATATTGCAAGACAACCATTTATCTCATCAAAACTAACTGGTAGTATTGTCCATGTGAGCTGATTGTATTTCTTATTTTCTCTTTTGTCTTATTATTTGATTATACGATAGCTCGAAAAATCAAGCGAACAAACATTCCAATTATATACACACAATAGATCTTCACGAAATTTCTTACACATGCATTAGTAATCAATAAAAATATTTTTTCGATTTTTGAGTATTCGAATATACTCATCATTTTTCAACATTTACTAATCTTACAGATGGGAGGCATTTCTTGTTTGTGCTTATTTTTTTTGACAATAGTCTTTATCTTCTGATAATATTTTAGATTCAACTTCGATTTGTTCAATGAATTGGCATCTAGTCTTCTCAGTATATGATCTATCTCTTCATAAGATAATCCAATCTCGCCTTCTGCAGTTTGTGACCTCCACAACCTGGGACTACTTTTCTTTTCTAATATAACAGAAGGGATTTTAAGATACCTCGCTAGCTCCCTTATATCTGTCTTGTATAGATCAGCCAAAGGAAAAATATCAGCAGCGCCATCACCATATTTGGTATAATATCCTAATCTTAGCTCGCTTTTGTCAGTTGTCCCGAGAACAAGTCTGTGCATTACTGCAGCATAATAGTATAGGATACTCATTCTGAGACGAGAAGCTAAGTTGCCTTGCGCGACTTTATTGCTTGGCAATTTTCCTATGAATGATTTTTTAATGGTTCCTATCTCGAACGTCCTGTGTCTTACTCTTAGACATCCTGCGAGACGCTGGGCATCATATGTGTCACTTTTTGGAGTGATATTTGAATCCGGCAAAATCAGTGCAAATACACATCTGGGTCCGAGAGCTTGCACAGCAAGAGTAGCTGATACTGAAGAATCTAGTCCTCCGCTTAGCCCAACAACAACTCCTTTAAAGTTTCGTTTCTGTGTCTCCCTAGATATAAAATGTGTCACAGTCCTTATAACTTTTTGTGGTTCCACACTTAGAATAAAATTGAAATAATATTTATTGCTATTATAAAACACATTTCAAACATCCATGCAAAATCTTAGAGAGATGAAAGTTTTTAGTGTGGAAAGACAGATAGACACTTAGTGTTCATAATATGAACTAAATGTGATTAACCAGTATTAGATATTCATCCTTACTTACTATTTGGCGATGCGTATCTACTTGCTGAGGTTAGTCAAACAGGGAGTACTATTGACTACGACCTGTGAAGGTAATAAATTCTGCAATTAACTTTATTACAAAAGCAATTCCTCCCACTGCGCCCATACCGAGAAGGACCAAACGCAAATGTGTTGTATAATCATCCTTGCTTGTCTTCTTAGCTAGTTTTAATGTCTGGAACATTTCAAGAACCTTCCTTTCAATGAAAGACAAAGAATTCATTCAGACATCCCCTTATCGGATATTTGAACTTAACTTTCTTTGACTCATGTTTTTGGTATGCCATCCTTTGCATTTTGCTCCAAACACTGGTCAAAATCATTGCCTATTGAATTTGTTATATACAATATCTATGCGGATCGTCAATTAGCAACCTGGCTAATCCACAACACCACTTTACTAATTTCTTTAAGCAGAAGCAGACGATTGAACCGTATAGATGGGCTCCTTTTCAGTCCTCTGCATTTCTACAAATGTTTCGCTATTTTGAATTCCTTCAATTTTGCCGATGCGTTCGATTACTATATTGTGTAACTCTTCTAGGGTTCGCGCATTTAAAGAAAGTATCATGTCAAACCTGCCTGTAACTTCAGACAACGATCTGACTTCTGTAATCCTTAATAGCTCTGAATGAATTGGTTCTTTCAATTTGGGATCTCTATTAATACCAACAGTTGCTTTGACATTAATTCCAAGTATGCCCTCGTTTACTATGACTGTAAACTTTTTGATTAGACCTCTTTTACCAAGACGTTTTATTCTACTATAAAGAACAGATGCATTAACGTTGAGTTTATTACTCAACTGCGGTACAGATATACTTGCGTCACGCGTCAATTCAGATAATATCCTCATGTCTAATTCGTCAAATCTTTGCAAATTTTCTCTACTTTTAGCTTAGTAGACACATTAATAAATGTAATTTTTA
>JBKPMK010000592.1:0-8885 GCA_046732115.1 Thermoproteota archaeon | reverse complement strand
CCAATCAATCCTGTACCGCTCATTTATGCAAGTATATGCGCATGTATACATGTTCGTTTAGCTGCTAATAGTATCACCAATAGTCGGTTTTTTCCTCAAAGTGGTAGAACTCCAATGCTAGCCTAAAAGCATCAAATATGTCGTTATAGGATGTTGCTTCATTGTCTAGTCTTCTATCATTATCTACTGCAGTTCTTAACGAAGTAATTAATTTATCAAATCTATCTGGATTAATTGCAATTTTTCGAGGCTCATGTTCCAGTACTTCTACTATAACTAATAATCTAAAAAATTTCGGTATGAAACGTTTGAATTGTTTATTGCCAACGAAACATATATAACAAATAATGGTAGGACCTCTCACATCTAACAGGAGTAATTACGAGGGCATCCTGGTGGTTTTGCTTTCGGTGATTGGATTAAGCCTACTTACACTGTCTATGTTGGTCACAATTGCGAGCGCGCAGTCGCCTTCTAATCCCACGCCTGGTAGCAGTAGCAACAGCATTGGTAGCGATATCACTGTCAAACAGATGGGAATCTGTCAGGCGGGCGTCAAGAGTCCTTGCAATGGTAACTCAGTCCAATAAATCTTATGAACAATGCCCTCTGCCTCTCCTTTTGTATGTCTATGATTAAAAAGGATCTGACTACTCAAAGTGGAATATAATGTGCCAATCTCACGATGAGCAAAAAGGAGAAAAAGCTTCTCTCAAACAGTCCTTCAGGTGCATTAGGAGTACTGACCATTACAATATAAGGATTTGATTTTGCAATGTATCGCTCGCTTACATCTCTAGCATCTTGCTGCTGTCCTGGAGGAAAGAAATCAGCTTCATCTAATAATATGAATGATACGTTGGGTAAACCACGCATCGCGTCCAAGTGATGCGATGGAAAAGCTTCTATCTTTACACCATTTAACTCAATTACGGTTTCTTTACTGTCAAAAGGAGCTACTCCATTGCTACTCGAGAATAGCTTCTCCATCCTGTCAATCAGAGCAATTGCTAAATCAATCCTTGGTCCTGTAACAATACACATCTGAGAGCCTGCCAATGCATTATCTTTGAGACAGAGCCAAGCCATGAACCTGAACATAAACTCCGACACACCTAATCCTGTTGCTTTCTTTATCCAGAGATGTTTGTTATTACTCTGAGTAGCTAAAGAATCAAAAATTATTTGCTCATAATTATAGAGTTTATCATGACCGTTCTTCTGTGGTAAACCAATAGTGTGGTTGAAGCAGCAATCTCCATTTGTTCTAATATCTTCTTGTTTATGTTCTTCAATATTCCAGATCCAAAATGATTTGTTTAGCAGCCTCTCAAACAGTTTAGATTGTTGTTTTGTTTCTTGACTAACTCTCTTCTTTAGATCTTTGAATGTCACTCTACCTGTATTATTTTGCAGACATTAGCTTTATCTTTTTGTAATTATTGGATTAGCATGAGGCATACTAAGTCAAGTCAATTTGGCACTTGATATTGAATTACATATCTCTGATGCTCGTTTGGAAATCATATCGTTGATTTCTGCTAATTCTTCTGGATTTGGATACCTTGCTTGCATAGAAACGAAGGTTGTCAAAAATGAGTTTTGTATATTTCCTAAAGCGACACCAAATGCAAAATCATTCTAAAATGCTCTTGTTTTTAAAACTGATATTAGGGAAATGCACCAAGAAATATTGTTTCTACAGTATTCTTATCTTCCATGCAGGATGAAGTTCATTCCAGCCATGAGGATTATCAGTTACCAATGCTCCATACGCTTCTATCTTATTACCGTTTTTTGGAACTTGTACCAAATTTGTGCTTTGGTCTTTAGGAATGATTTCTATTACAAGCATTCCGTTCACTTGTTTGTTATTTTGTTCATTAAGTAATTTCTTATATGGCTGATCTAAAAGTAAGTTAAACTGATAATCACCATCATCTTCCTTAGTTCCTTTCATGTCATGTAATATCCCAGTTACCTTCTCACATGTAGACAACACGTTGAATCGGGCTTGTCTGCCAACTCCTTCAAGTACATTTCCCTGTCTGCAATTAAGTTTGTCAGGATTTGTCTGTAACACTGTCTTAGGTCCAAAATAATTTGCATAAGCATAAGTTGCTATAAATGATATGACTGCAACTATTACTGCTAATATTACAATAATTGTAGCTCTTTTTCTTCTCAGATTTAATCACTTTTTATCGAATTCCAATATTTTGACATATCTATTTGCTTCTTTTTTCATCTGGTGGTTTAGTACTTTTGAAGTTAAAGTATAAAGATACATCATATGCAATTTTTAATATCCCTCCTAATACAAATGGAGCCGATAAAAAAGATAGTGACTGCAAGATGTAACCGGCCAATGATGGAGATACACTTTGTGCTATATTTCTTGAAATGTTAGTTATTCCTGCAGCCGCTGTTCTTTCGTCTTCCTCAACTACAGCCACTATATAGGACTGTCTTGTAGGTACATCCATCTGCGAGAGAGCCATTCTAGCTAGGTATAACGCAATTGCTAATGGAAGGGTTGGGGCAAATGCCACGAGTATTAGCAAGATATTAGACGGTATATGTGTAAACACCATCGTGTTTATCAGTCCTATTTTATCTGCAATTTTTGCAGCTACAAGAAAAGAAAATGCGGTTAAGACGCCTGCAACAGAGAAAATATGAGATAGAGTTATTAATTCTACTCCGAACTTTGTAAAAAACCAGAAGGCTACTATACTTTGAATAACAAACCCGCCTGCAAATGAATCGATTGCAAAAAGACCTGATAATTTGCCAACAATTTCCTTTGACCTTGGCGATAAAGTTTGTTTGAGTGGTATTGGTGTATTATTGTTATTCCTGCTTAGCTCTACTCTAGTTGATATTAAAAAGTAAATTCCCAATACTCCTAAACCAATTATACTATATAATGCAAAAAGTGGTTTAATAGATTCAATTTGGTTCAAACCATACTGTTGTGCGAATACATGTGGTAAACCAGAGAGTAGCACACCTGCAGACATTGCAAACGTTCCAGCCATATTGTAAAGAGCATAAACCGTATTTCTTTTCTTAGAATCTTCAATTGTTTGAGGTAACATTGCCTGTTCTATAGAAAGAAATGCACCTGTTTCAGTTCCAGTCACATTAATGGTTCCAATAAAAGCAGAAACAATCAGTGCCACATAGTTAGTTGTCGCAAAAAATACTAAGCCTGATAATGACATTAAAGCTGAATATACAATTAGTACTTTCCTTCTACCTAGTCTATCAGCATAAAAGCTAGCTATTAGAGTAAAAACTACACTGTTTATCAAAGTAGCACTAAGTATAATACCAATATAGAAATCATTGAATCCGAGTAATTTTAGATAAATGGCAAGAATTACGCTTAAAAAGCCATACGCAAATGTTCTGAGTGTCCTTGCTGCTAAAAGTAGCTTACCATCTTTTGAAAGCCATTTAAATGGAATAATTACTTTGGAGTCCATTGTAGTTCCATATGTATTTCTAACTTTTGATTCTCTTTGGCATACAGGAACTTGAAAGCTATTGGATCATTAGGTATTATAGTGACGGATTTTCCCCTTGCAGTAGTAGATTTATCTTTTGACGATATAATATTCGGTATTTCAATGGAGTTCTTATCTTCTAAAGATCGACCGATATCTATCAAAAATTTGGACAGCTCTTCTTTACTTGTATCATCTCTTTTGTATCTAAATATAGCATCATGTGTATCACGATAGTGCTCAAGCATTTCCATCATCTTAATCCAGCGCAGAACAGATTGTGAAAGTTGAGCCTCTCCTTTTTTAGCAAGAGCATAGTGTTTTCTGTCAGGACCTTCCTCCCTGAACTCTCTTTGACTTGTAACTAATTTATCCTGTTCAAGCTTCTCTAATGCAGGATATATTGTGCCTGTCTTTGGTTTCCAATAACCAGCGAATCTCTTCCCCAATTCTCTTATGATCTCGTATCCATACATTGGCCTTTCTGAAAGAAGTATTAAAAGCCATAATGAGACAGCACCCACCTTCATTCCGCTTTGACGTTGTCCCTGCTCTTGCTTTTTCTTTTGCTTATTTGATCTAGTAGAAGACATCTTGGCTATTTACTATAGTTAACATTATTAAGTTAACATTATATATGTATTTTATCTACACAGTTAGATCATCTACTAAAATGAATAAATCAGTGATTTACCCCAGTGGAGGAGTAGCAGCGGCAGCAATTATTATATTTGCCTTTCTTGGTAATGGAAGTTTTAGTCGTGCACTGATAAACCAAGATGAGAAAATTGCAAAAGATAGCAGTATTACTACTGCAGCTGCGGCTGCAGCAGCACCTGCGGCAAATGTGACGCCAATAGATATCAAAATCAAAAATGTTGTCGTGAATAAAACTAATGATGATAAAAATGCTAACGTACAAGTTGCTTTTGATGTACATAATCCAAATACAAATACAATGATTTTAGATGGGATACGTTACAACGTATATGTAAACAATGCCCTTATAACTTCAGGCAACATAGGAACAGAAGCACCAGAAGATGTTATAAGATCTGAGAGTGGTTTTCCTATAATAGGAAATAGCGTAGTGATTGTGAAGGATACACAAACAGTACAGAAAAATAATATCAATGCTGCAAGCTGGGATAAGATGATGATGGGAGCAGCTGCTACAAAGACCAGCTACCAAATAAATGGGACATACTCCTATCGCCAAACAGCAAATTTAGAGGCTTCTGGTGGAGTAAAGGAGTTTAGCTTGACATTTCCATGATAATGATAATAGCAGTAATTTAGTTGGTGTTGTAGATTATTATAGATAGTAATCATGCACTGGCAACATTTAATAAGTATAATAAGTACTTAAGTAGATATACTACTTAACATGATAACAGTTGGAATGAAATGGGTGACTCGGGAAAAGGCCAAAGTAGACAGGATAGCATGTCCTTGGCTTATCAAAAGGTTTGTAGACAATAAACCAGAGTTTCTTTTCGTGCCGGCAGATAAAGTGTTGGAGGTAGCTAAGAAGCAAGATGCAATCCCATTTGATATTCCAAATATTGAACTTGGTCGTGCAATAATTGAAAAATACAATCTAAAGGATCCAGGACTTCTTGAATTAGCAAAGATTGTCAGAGCAGCTGATACTAACAAAAAAGAACTTGCAGCAGAATCCATACGCCTAGAAGCAATAGCTGAAGGCTTTAGACAGATAACAAAAGACGATTTTGACAATATGAGCAAGCAATTCTATGTATATGATGCTCTATATGCCTACTGCAAAACAAAGATCAGTCAAAAAACTGGAGGGCCATGACATATATTTTGTTCAAAAATGGCAGGAAATATCACAAAAACACGTATGAAATAAGAAGAAGAGAAGAAAGTGGCGATAAGCACGATGGTTATTATAGGAAAGAACATTCTTCAGAAAATAGATTATATATATACAAATATATTCTAAACAGCCCTGGAGTTCATTTAAGAAAAATTTGCAGAGAACTAGGATTGGCAATGGGAGATACACAATATCAGCTATCCATATTAGAAAAGGAAGGCAAAATAAAATCTAAGAGAATTGGTAACCATAGACATTATTATCCTCTTGCAGTACCAGATGAACAAAATGAATTAATTCTTGCGTTTCTAAGACAAGAAACTATAAGAGAAATCCTGATTTATTTAATGGAGAATCCAGGTTCTAGTCAACAATCTCTTGCTAATTTTATGAATGTTTCAGCTCCCACTATCAAATGGTATATGTCTAGGTTAGTAGAGTCAGATCTAGTCATGGCTACTAAGGAAGGAAAGATAGTCAAATATTTCATTAAGGACCCTAAAAGCTTGTCTTCATCTATAAAGAATCACATGCCGGGTCTATGGAATAGTTTAGTCAATAAATTTGCGGAAAAGTTTTTTGAGATTTCTTTAGGGAAGGCAAAAGATAGCGACAATAGAAAGTAGCTAAAGTGGGTGTCCATATACAAGAGATGTCTATTTACGCAATTTGACCCAAGCTCATCATTTGAATATATGCAAAACATGATATGTGATAGGGATTGTTTGGTGATTTCTCAATTACATCTGCGACAATTGTAGTCATCGTTATAACCGTTATTGCTGTGATTTTTACAGCATAAGGTAACAATAATAATATTATAAACAATTTAGTACTCAATATTAAACAACTTTCAGCAAAAGCTTTGCCATCATCATCTGCTTCTTCGTCCTCTTCATCATTTAGTCTAGCTCAAACCATTATCATTCCAAATGTTAATGGACGTATTGATCATATGGCTATAGACATCAGTGGGCAAAGGTTATTCGTTGCAGAACTTGAAAATAATTCATTAGATATTATTGACTTGAAAGCAGGAAAGCATATTCATAGTATCAATGATGACAATAGCGAGGGATTTCTAAATGAACCACAATCTATAGTTTTTATCCCAGAACTAAACAGAATTTTTGTATCAAATGGACAAGATAGTACAGTAGATGTTATTGATGCTAAATCATTTAATTTCATCAAGAAAATAAAGCTCCCTTCTGATGATGCAGATAATATGCGCTATGATCCTAACAGCAAATTTGTTTATGTAGGATATGGAGAAGGTTCGCTTAGTATAATTAATGCTACAAATTACAATATTCTAGGGAATGTACCACTTAACGGCCATCCAGAATCTTTTCAACTGGAAGACTACAAGCAACTATTATCAGGACAGAAGCAGAGAATCTTTGTTAATGTTCCACAGTCCAATTCTGTATCAGTAGTTGATGATATTCAAAAACGTATAGTATCTAAAACATGGCCAATTCCCGATGCACAAAACGAACTTGTTTTATCAGGTGCTCTTGTGACCAAAATGCTTTTGCCTTTAATTATGTTATCCAACTATTCTTATGACACCGCATTTAAAGTGGTAAATATATACTTGCTATTCATATTTTTGGTACATTTAGCTAAATACAGATGATTAGAAGATATACGTTCTAGATATACTTGTGCCTTTCAATTAACATATTGCACCTCAAATGTAATATACTTTTATTGGTAACATCATAACATGCCAGAAGAACCTGTAATCTTAAATTGAGATAGAATAGTGCATAAAAATGTTAGATGCAAAGATATGCAGGATGTTGGAACTATTATTGCGATACTTGGAGATGCAATAACTATACTACAGGGTACGAAACGAGAATATCAGGTACCAAAATCCCATGTAGAAGGATTCAATGGAAGTGAGGTGTTTCTAGACCATATTTGGCATGTGAACACTACAGCAGTAGTTCATATTCCCTGTCTGATTCGCTGTGAATGTTACAGTATGAATTTGTCCTCTATCTAGAGTGAAGGTTCTGACCCCGTTTATGGTTATAACATGATGTTGGCCCTGCACCCCAACAAAATGAAGTACTACTCTATCCCCTTGGTGTACAACTATCAAAGATGGTTCAAAGGTAAATGATCTGACACTCCAATTGCATACATGGGAGGTGTCAGCACAAATCCACTTCCCAAAGTGAGCGATGAATTTCGAAATTTCTCTTGTGAGTACATAAGTTTTGGATCTCCGTTGATATTTGCATTACCATCAAGGTTCACTGTGTTTATCCAAAATGTTTGGTTGGTTGATGCGGTACTTTTTATAATATTTGTTACTGGTGGTAGTCCTGCCTTCTCTTGTTCTATACCAGTTTCAGCTAAGCTTTCTTTTCTTATTTCTTGTTAAAGCTGGGTATCGCTTATAACAATTATTATAGCTGTTGTAATTGCAACTATTGTTGTAGTTATAATTAATTCCTGTCTTGTACTTGTTCTTTTATTTTTTATTACCATTCCATTTTTTCTGACTTAGTTACCTCTGTAGAGGTCAAGCTAAGTTAGGTCAGTCACCATCGTCATCACCAAAACCATTTTCATTTATTCTCTTATTGTTGTCACTGTTAGGAGCATGAATAAGCTGTACATTCTGCGTTGGATTTTGATTCAGTCCACTTTGCCCATACTGTGCTGTTGTTTTTTCTACTGAAGCAGCATTAGCAATATCTGTACCAGGGGTTTGATACCATAACATGACTCCAACTACATTACAGCTATCTTTATCGCTTATCCTAATGAATAAAACCTACTCGAATTAACCGCTAATATTTATATAAAATATGGCGCTGGTTCTTTTAATGATAAAGAATACAGTATTAGGTGCAAGCATTCTTCTTTCAGCAGCATTAGCAATATCTGTATTAGCTAAAGCTGATTTTGGCGCCCCAGCATTTGCGCAGGGAATGACACCACAAATGCACTTGGAGGAGGGAATTAAAGCATTGAAGGCTGGAGACCAACAAGGAGCATTGATGCATCTGAGCGCAGCAGGCCAAGGTCTTACTGACCAATCAGCAAAGATGCATTTAGACGAAGGTATCAAAGCACTAAAGGCTGGTGATAATCAAGGAGCATTGATGCACTTAGGCATAGCAGATAAAACTTTAGGTGGCACTGGAGGATAAATACAAAGCAAAACTACTATATTTAATCTGAAAAAACCATTTTTTCATATATACAAAAACAGTCTTAACAACTTACCACTAGTCTAATGTAGTAAGAGATCTGATCACTAACGCTTTGCCGACCTTGTTAAGGTTCATTGTAGCTGAGAAGTAATAAACGACGATGATGCTGACAAGAATATGGAAAATACAAAAACAATCTTGCGACTTATATAGCTGATTCCAGCTATAGGAAGGATTAGTGGGGAATCAAAAATGGGAAGCCCACACCACTATGACCTCCACTCTGCACTACCTCAGCTGAATGTTCTTGATGCATCTTTTCCAATTCAGCAGCAGATACTTTTTGTGTTG
>JBKPMK010000591.1:0-12109 GCA_046732115.1 Thermoproteota archaeon | reverse complement strand
GGAGATGTTGGGATTAATGGACATAACACGAAAGCACAGAATATACAAAATGGTAGCGAGCCAGATGGAACAAGTGGAATCATCAGAGTTAACCAAGATGGTAAACCAATTAATCCCGGCATATTAGGAGATAGATTTCTGTTAAACCTTTACTATTCATATGGTATATGGAATAGTTTTGGGCTTGCTTTTGATCCTATGACGGGAAATCTATGGGATACGCAAATTGGTTTGCCGTATGGTGATGAAATTAATTTAGTTTACCCCGGACTTAATAGTGGGTACAATAAGATCGATGGAATATGGCTGCGCGGATATGGTATTGATCAAGCAACAGAGAAGAATCGAATAGCGCCAGCCCATCCAACTAATTTAGCTGATTTTGCAGGGAAAGGAAAATATCATTTGCCACAATTTACATGGTTTAGAAAGGTAGTTCCTACCGGGCTTGCCTTCCTCAATTCTGACAGCATAGGAAACATATACAGAAATGATATGTTTATTGGAGACGTAAAAAATGGAAATATTTACCATTTTAAATTAAATGCACAGAGAACAGGTTTACTTCTTCCCCCTGGTCCAATCTCAGATGGCATTGCCAACACGAATGATAGTATCAATCAAATATTATTTGGAAGAGGCTTTGGTGCGATTACAGACATCAAGGTCAATCCTTACGATGGCTATCTGTATATTCTTACGTTTAATGGAGCAATATATAGAATAGTTTCTGCTAACAAGTAATAAACTGCTATTGTAACAGTATTCTTGGTTATCAAGTTTGAATGGTGAGAGGATGTTTTGAACTGCTCTAACTGTACTAGGGCAGCTGTTACTATCGTCAAACTGATAATGATAAAGGTTAGAATCATCAAGTAGATATTTTTTCTCATTATACGCATAAGAATGGCATTAATTCACGTTGTTGTTATTAAAGTGTCTCTGTATCGACGTCTTCTAGTATATCATTAAAGCACAATAGCTCTATGCTTAGTGCACCTTGTCAATTGGAAAAAAATGGTGGAAGGTTGCTATCAGTCATGACAAGTTTGATAAACTCATTACTTCACTAAGGACTGCAGTAGATAAGGACGAGAATAATAGATGGGATTTCTCGACGTAGAATCAATTGAGTGGACACGAAGAGTCGAGCTGACTGGGAGAAACATGGTAATTTAACTTAGAATAATAATACCAGAAATAATTAGAAACTTAAGTTCCCTCGTAACCCAATCTGTTAGGGCCTAAAATCATGTCAAATTTGTTTCACAACCCTTTCGGCCAATCCGAGAAGAATTACTTTCCATAGTCAAGTATGAGCCATATATTCACAATAAAGCAGTTGACTCTGTTTTGGGATCTAGTAGCATTGGATGCTCTTCTGCCGGATATGGTAGTAATACTGGTGTAGGCAGAAGTGGAAACAGTGACGATGCTGATGTCGGTAATGTTCTTCTATTAGCACACTAGAAATTGGATACAAACTTATTGCCAAGGCTTCCCCGCACAAATAGTAATCTATGGAATCAGATGTTTTCACTAATCTGATTCCAGCTGGCACGGCGCCAGATACACTTCTATTAATGGTTAAATTAACCTGTTTTTTTGTCGCTAGAATCAAGGTTGATCCTATAATAATATGTCAGATTCAATAATTCATCATATTTGAAAAAATGGAATGTATATGCTACAAGAAGGATATTGGATCCAGCGATACCCATTATAGCTAAAGAATGCAGGGTTGTCTTAAACAATAAAGTAAGACCACCGACAAGAAGCGAGCTTTTGGCTGGAGTGCGTAATAAAGATGCAATTCTCTGTACATTGTCAGATAAAATAGATCAAAAGGTCATGGATGCAGCTGGATCTTCACTTAAAGTTATTAGCTCTTACAGCACAGGAGTTGATCATATAGACATCAACGAAGCAACCAAAAGGGGTATCTTTGTAACAACAACTGGCGATATACTTACTGAGGCAGTGGCTGACCTTACCTTTGCTTTAATCCTAGCTACATCTAGACGACTTGTTCAGGGTTATGAAATGGTAACTCAGAAACGATGGAAACTTGGATGGGATCCAAATCTTCTATTGGGTTCAGATGTTCGTGGTATGACTATAGGAATTTTTGGATTGGGTAGAATAGGGTCGGCTGTAGCACGTCGAGCTAAAGGATTTAACATGCATATCATTTATCATATCCGACACGGTAGAAATATTCAAGTCGACAATGAACTTGGCGCAAAATATGTTAATATAGATGAACTTGTAGAAGAAAGCGATTTTCTGTCTCTTCATTCCTCTCTGAATAGTGAAACTTATCATTTAGTTGATAGATCAAAACTCATAAGAATGAAAAATACTGCCTACTTGATTAATACCGCAAGAGGATTGCTTGTAAATGAGCAACATTTGATTGGAGCATTGAGAAGGAAATGGATAGCAGGTGCAGGGCTTGATGTCTTTGAAAAGGAACCTCCTTCGCCAAACAACCCATTATTGAAAATGAAAAATGTGGTATTATTACCACACATAGGTAGTGCCACACTTTCTACTAGAACAAAAATGGCCGAAGTAGCGGCAAAAAATCTACTAAATGTTCTGAATGAAAAAAGCCCGATTTATGCTGCAAATCTAGAATCTTCGGGTCTTAGACGAGGTAATATTTAAGACCTATCATCATGTACGTTATGTTATTCGTCTTTTTCTCATTTGTTTCCAACCTATTTTTTCTACCTGGCTATCAATGTTTACTAATAATATTGCGTTGACGTCACAGGCTAAAATATAGGATTCTAGTTAATCATATACTCCATCTAGTTAAGAGTTAATTAAAACTACCGAAGTTCCATTGGCCAACGTATCAAATGCTGGCGAAAATCTCTTCCCGATCTCATGGAGTTCATTTACTTGTTCATTTGATGCTTTAGTACTTTTGATATTCATATTTACTCTAAATTGCTGAGCACCAGGTCTTACATCACTGGCTATACCAGGAAAACTCGGGTATGATGTGTCTGGATTGGCATGCGATATACTTCAGACCTGATCTAAGATACTAGCCCAATTTGCTTGTACAAACGAGGCTTTATTGTCTTGTCTTTAATTTTGCAGGCTGTGAAATGACACGCTGCTTCGAGGGCCAGAAATGTACCTGCAAATCCAATTGCCAGATAGGCTAAATTCTCGATTATCATAGGACAAGAATATGGATGTTAGTATTACTAGTTTGGTAAGTACATCTTATCAAAAATCATAACATAGGTCGCCGTATTTGTATATTTGCTTTCGTAAAATCACATAGCTTTCAGATTGAATTATAATGCAGCGTATAAAAGTACATGACCCTAGGATACTAAAGTTAGCCCTCCATCAGCGTAGATTGTTGTTCCTGCGACGTAACTTGCATCCTTGGATGCTAAAAACAAAGCAACTTTTGCTATTTCCTCTGGTTGTCCTATTCTATGTACTGGAATTTCTTGTTCCTTTTTCTCTTTCTCCTTTTGATTCTCAAGCAATTCTTTGTTCATATCAGTTGCGATGGCTCCAGGTGCAATGCCATTGACTCGTATTCCTTTCTCTGCTAGTTCTAGTGCAATAGTTTTAGTTAACATCTGCATTCCTCCCTTAGAAGCTGCATAAGGGGCTGATTCAGGCTGAGGTGTTTGTTCATGTACAGAAGAAATATTGATAATTGAATAATTGCTATTATTTCCATCTTTCATCATGTTTTTTACTGCTTCTCTCGTGCACAAAAATGCACCCTTCAAGTTTACATCAATTACTTCGTCCCAATCTTTTTCTGTTAACTCATATATTTTCTTTGACTCTCCCCCTATTCCAGCATTGTTAACTAGAACATCAATCCTTCCAAATTGTTTGACAGCACTCTCTATAACAGATATGCAAACGGGCACCTGTGATATATCACCCGGTATTGAGACAATCCTTCCAGCATCTTTGATAGAATTTGAAATATCTTTAGCGGCTTGATTGAGCTCTTCTTCGTTTCTAGCGTTGATTACGACAGAATATCCTGCATTAGCAAATTCCAATGCTATTGCTTTTCCAATACCTTTACTAGAACCTGTGACTACTGCTACTCTTCCTTCATTGTTACTACTAAAGCTCCCTTTTTCCTGCATGTTATTTTTACTGTAGGATAAGGCTCAGCATAGTTAATTAGCCTTTAACAAGTTTTCCACGAGACAAACGTATCAACGGTATCGAATATTGAAAGTGATATGAGCATTAGATTCACGGGAATTGTAGTATTAATCTATTATGAGAAGAAGACTATTGCTAAAGTACAAATCATGATGATACGTGAAACTATTAGAATGCTTTTATACAAGCATTGAGAAATCGAGACAAAATGAAAGACGATGCTATAGCACAGCTATCAGACCAAGTCATGGCATTAACAGCTAGAATGCAGAAATTCGAAAGAAAACAGCACTTTTCTTCGTATTTTATTCATTCAACTTTTTTACAACTTACTATTTAGATGTAGTAGCAGTATTTGCATTTTCATTGCTATCATTAAATTGCATATTCTCGTTATTTGTCATCAGCGGAAGGCTAAAGTAAAATGTTGCTCCTCTTTCTTGCCCATTATTGATATTATTGTTATTATTTTCAGCCCACATTTTGCCACAATGAGATTCTACTATATTTTTTGAAATAAACAAGCCTAAACCAGTACCTCCTATATCTGACTTTGTAGCAAATTTTGTAAAAAGCCTTGGTAATATTTCAGGGTCTATACCAGCACCTGTGTCCTTTACACTAACAACTACAACTTCTTCTTCCTGACCACAGTCTTCTTCCACTTCAATTCTTCTTTTCTTTAAACCATTAATTGATATGCGACCTTCTTTTGTAAATTTAATGGCATTAGTCAATAGATTAGAAATAACCTGTGTTATTCTTTCCTTATCTGCCTCGACTACAAGACTGTCTTCGGGTTCGTATAATAATTTAACATTGCTACCTTTCTTTTGAATATCATTTCTGAAATCTTCGACAATGCTAGATATTAGTCGAGTCAAGTTAAATTTCTCTTTGCTTAGCTTTAGCGTCTGACTTTCAATTCTTGTAACATCTAATATATCGTTGGTAAGTCTTTGTAAGCGATTAGCGTTTCTGTGCAGCGCATCAGATATTTGCTCTGTTTTCTCAGGATGCTTCTGTAGAATCGCAGTATAACCTAAAATAGCTTGTGTTGGAGTCTTCATTTCATGACTTGCTACATTGATAAACTCTCTTTGCATTTTGTCATGAACTTTAAGCTGTTCATTTGCAGTCTTTAATTCTGAAGTTCTAATGTTTACTGTGTTTTCTAATTTTCTATTCCATAGCAAAACTAAAAATGCAATACCAAACGCTATTATCCCAATTACTATTACTATAATTACACTAAAATTCTTCTGCTGGCCAATTAATACATTAACATCGCTTGCAAGGTCATGAGGAGCAGAAATAAACAAAGTCAGAAAATACTTGCCATTAACTTTGACTGGTTCATAAGCTATTGTATTCATTTTACCCTGTGCGAATAGATCCCCTGAACCAGCATTAGCACTCAAAGAATCTCTCAAAAGATTATTAAATGAATCTTTAGCTTGAGGTGAAAGTATAGATGAAAATGCAGATTGCATTTCAGCTCCAAATACATGTTTACCAATAAATGACGAAGGGTTAGCATAGAGTACTATACCATTTTTGTCAAGTACACCTAAAGTACTATTAAATTGTGGAAATAATTCACTTTTCAATGCATTTCCTAAGGTATTAACATTAATAGAAGCTGCTACAATACCTGTGAATACTCCTTTTGAGTTACCTCCTGTCTTATTAATTACAGGATATGATATGTATAACCGGGGAACCTTATCATTTGATTCTATTAACGTGCTATAATATACTGTAAGATTATTTTTTGGGATTGTAAAGTATTGTCTATAACTAAGGTCTGTTCCCTTGTATCTTTGATAAGCAGTTTGGTTCATATCACTTACCCAATTTAGTTTGCCATTTTTATCAAGCCACATGTAAAAGTCTGTAAATTGAGCAGAATAATGCTGTCTATTATTGATAATTACGTATGCTCTTTGGTATTCATTATTATGAATGGCTGGTGAATCTGTAAGTGTCTGTAAAAGTGCAGTTATGCTTTCAATTCTATTTGTTAATATTTGTGAAATGTCATGTGCTTGAATTTGGGTATTTGTCCTTTTTTCGTGTGAAGCAATATCAGCAATTTTGGCAGAAGTTGATGTATAATATTGATTAGAAAAGACGGCTAGTAATGATGCAATTATTGCTATAACAATTAATATGACAATGTTTTTCCTTGATAAAACTGTCATTGTTGTTGTCTTGGTTGGCCTAAACAATAGTTGCTATGCCTTTATAATCTCGAAATTATATAAGTCCTATGTTTAGATTAGTTTTAAAGTCAACTCTAGTTTTTATAATTATTTGCATATTAGGTACTTCGTAAAACCCATATTTAAAAAGCTTAGATTTGCTTACTATTTCTGTTCCATCATCCTGCTGCTTCTTCTAAATCATTAGACTTTATACTTCAAGACTGCTATTGTGCATGCAATATAATAGTACTATTATTTTTCATTTGAGCTTTTTGCATCAGCTTTTCTTTTTGTTTTTCCTTGATTCTTAACTTTGCCTTAAACTTAAAGCTTCTGGGTCCATTCCTTAATCTATATCCGCAACAAGGACATGATAAGCCATCCCATTTTAAAAACATCTCACATATCTGACAGCGTTTCTGTCCAGTTGCATAACGACCATAACTAATAGGACCGGAGGCCTTATGACGTATACATATTCCTTTACAAGACATTTTTTTATTACTTTTGTGTTGTCGTTAACTGTAGACTAACCATGTTAAGCTAGACTTTTAAATTATTCTAAGCACATCAGGGTAGTTAGGTCACTATAGCATCTGCTTCAATTTCAACCAATATCTCCAGACAATCAGATGACTTACCTAGACCAGAGTGCATGCAGGTCGGATTTCCCTGAAAAATTCTAAATGAGCTTGTCCAATTTTTTCCAAAGTGTTAATATTAGTTGTGTATATCCTTGTTCTAACAACATCATTTAGACTAGCATCCACTTTTTGCAAAGCTGTTTGGATATTTTTTATAATCTTAATAGATTGCATGTACGGATTACCTATCCCTGTGATATTACCTGATTTATCAGTAGCAGTTGTACCGGACACATAAACATAAGGTTCCACTCTTACTACTCTTGAATAACCAAATATTGGTTCCCATGGTGTTTCTGTCGAAATATTCTTTCTTGAGGCCATTGTTATCAATTGTTAACAATTTAATAAAAATTCCATATTTCTCTAGGTCTAAATCCAATTGATTGATAGTATATTCTCTAGGGTAGGTTAAATGTGGATATTTTGATTTCTATCTACAAATAATCAGAAAGTAACTTTTGCTCTTTGGGAATTGTAGCCTTATCTGTTTGAACTATCTTATCATATTTCTTCTTAGCTTCTTGCCAATTTAGTAAAGGAAGACCAATCATTATTCTGAGTATATTAGCGGTTTCTGGTCCAAATCCAGCATAATGATTATTAGCTGATACTATTGCAAGGTTAATACTCCTTCCTCTTGCTCCTCTTTGCTCTTTGATTACTATTTTAAGTTTGCTAGACCATTTCTTCATATCCACAACTCTACCCTTCTGTATCTTTCCAAAATCTTTTTTATCAATACTTCTATCACCAATAAATCTATTGTAGAGAAAATCTGTAGTAGCTATTGGAGGAGTTCTTAATTCTGTAAGCTGGCTCTAGGTCATGCAAATATTATTATCAGCAAAGAAATTGTAGGCTAAATCTTGAAACCATGACCTATCTGACCTCTACTGCATACCTAAAGTTGTTATTGTCTAATTCTTGTACTAGATACTGTCCCATATTCTCTATTCCTGCAAGAGTCATATCTTTAAGTGGTAACATAGCTTTATGAAAATACTCTAATTCTTTGCTAATGTTCTATTATCATGTGTGCACATGGTTTTGGGGAATTTGGCTGTAAATCTAAAGTGTTCAGGTGTTTTCTTGGACCAATTTTTAACCATAAAGGTATTAGGCATTCTGTAAAAGGAAGAATCAACCTCTACATAATCGAAAACTGAAGCATAATACCTTAGCCAATCAGAAGTATTATGGACCTTGCCAAGCTGAATAACTCCATCCAGAGCAGCTAATATAGTACTGCAGCAACTACTATGCGCAAAATGAATTACAACAGTAATTGAAATAAGGATTTTGCTCTCTAAATGAGAGGGGTCAAAGCATTTCAGTCTGAATATCTATAGCTCTTTGTTCTCTTAATTAGCAAAGCTAGGGGGACTATACGTGCTTCTTATATGAGAATCTGACAATAATGATAAACAACCTATAAAACCAAATGGATAGCAGCATATACATTAGAAATAGTGTACAGCATAATATGTCATCAATAAGCAAACGTCTCTCTTTACGTGTTCCAGCTATTGTCATTTATAGGGGTCTTAAAGATACACGCTTAGAAGAATTATTTCCTGAATTCTTTACAGGGGTTACAAGAAGGTTAACATCTACTAATAGAGCAAATAGTGAACTGCAATTTACTACGACAACTTATGACTCTCAAATACAAATCAAAGAGATTTTCAAATTGAAAGTACTGCATAGCAATAGCACTGAGATAATATACACTACCAGCACAAATATAGTAAATGACCCTGTAATAGAATCAATAGTATATACTCATGTAGCGAACGTTCTATATGCATTATTGATGCTTGAGACAGGGTATGTTAACGGTTTGATGGAAAGACAAACATAACTATTACTGTGAACTAGCAAGTATTAATGGACAGAATTGTTTACTGCTCAAATACAGCTATCAAAGTATACCTGTTTGTTCGCTCATTATCATTTCTATATTCATGTTTAAATTGACATCAGTACAAATCAATCATAAATTTAAAAAAATATTGGTTGCAATAGATGGTTCTCAGGAATCTATTAATGCAACGGGGTATGCTATTTCCATTGCTAAAGAAACAACAATTACAGCAGAAAAACATAGTTCTGAATTAATACTTTTACATGTTATACCATCGGAAGTGAAATTCGGACATGCTTCAGGAATATTTGGTATCGTTCCTCCAGAACATGCAGAGCGCATGAAACAAGAGGCGCATAAATGGTTTGAGAAAATTAGAGATAGAATAGATAACACATATAGCAATATTACCATATGCACAGAAGTTATTTCTACAGGAGCATCCCCACAGGTTGCTATAGTAGAATATGCTGAAAAGAACAATGTTGACTTGGTAGTTGTAGGAACAAGAGGTATGTCTGGGCTTAAGAAATTGCTGCTTGGCAGTGTTGCTTTGGGTGTGATAAAGTATTCCCATTGTCCTGTATTGGTTGTAAAATGATAAAGCAAAAACTGACTACTATCTATAGCAAATGAATCGGTACATATAGCAGAGAGGATAGCTACAACATTGTAATTATATACCCACCAACAAAAATATTGCAGGAATAATTCTAGTCGTATATGCTACATTCGCTTTTAAGTGATATGTCCAATGCCAGCGATTTACAGTTAGAGGATTTACCGTGAGTACAGCCGCATCTAATAAGTAAGCTAAAGCAGGATAGTATACAATCGGTTCTGGATCTTGCTGTATCTATCCCTCACGAGCTTGCGCCAGGAGGAGAAGGCAGCGTAGTTTCAGCTGATACACTCTTTGACTCGTTACTTCGCCCTTATCTTCACCTACTTGATCTCCCAACATAACTTACTATATAATATCGAGGCCTAATTTTGAGGTTCTATAAGAGATGTTTGATATCGCTATGTCATCTTTAGTGTTCTATACTATTTACTATTTGTTTTCATCCGCCATTTTACCGATACAAATCTTTCCCGACTAAAATAAAACTAAAACATAGTTAGCGTACATGCAAGTGAAGATTTTAATGGCTATTTTTGCTACTGCACTTATAACAATATTCATAGCTATGCCTCATGTGGCTAATGCTGATTCTTTCCCATCCTCTCCGGTTCAGCCACATTGAAAGCAAGATGCTATGAAGAGTGTGATAACAGATGGATTGCGGTTAGCAAATCAGTCTTCCCAACAATGACTAGAAAAGCGCAATCAATCTGGTTAGCAAAATAGCCTCTAACTGCTAATGCACTAAATAGTCAGAACAACAAATTTGACAATCATTCACCAAGCGTCATAGCTGAATTGCCATTTTGATGGTTTAGATGGAAGCCATCTACAAGATGCTCCTTATTTACTACTCCTTTTTGCTCTTTTTATACCTGCAGGAGCAGTATTATTTTTAGTCAAAAAGTTACTCGTGCTGTATAAAAATAATATCTAATAAGACAACTAAAAATCGTCGTGATATTTCATTTTCCATTTTCGAGGCTTGGCGATATGATTCAAATGTAACAATAACATATTTTATCGGATAAAATCTATGACTATGTTGAAGGGGACGCTCAGAATTTGCAAATGCGTTTGAGTTCGTGCTTCTTTATTTCAGATCCTACCTCCATTTTCTCCTATCTTCGCTCATTAAGGATTCAAAAGGCAAAATGTTCTATAAAACACAGGAATAGGAAAAGAGATTAGCTCTAATCTCCTTTTTTAAGAAATATGTATCCTTGATCGGTTGTAATATAGATGCGGCGTACTTCAATGTAGTGTAATAACTCTTTGTCTACTATCTCTGCCATGATTCTTCTTAACTGATCGTGTGATAGATGCGTTTGCTCCATTATTTTTTGTTCAGTGCAACCATCTGTGCATATATTCAGTATTTCGGTTATTATCTTGTGATGTATATCTTCGCCATCATCTTCTACTGATGTCATATCTCTAGAACTATAGGCTGGCACACTCATAAAACCTTAAAGCACAACACAATCCTAATTGCGATCCAAGGCCAAGATAGGTATTTTTCTGTTACCTAGTCCTTTGCCTTATTCTTCTTGAACGTTCAATTAGATTCATCAGCTGGTAGCCATATTCAAGGTTGTGCTTGACATGATTAATACCATGAGAATCATCAAGTATGAATTTATTATCAAGAATATTCTCAATATAGATCTGAACTCTCCTTATAGAATTAGCAGCTCGTGCAAGCTGATAGGGTCTAAGCTCTCTACCAACTCCTTTTTGTATTTCATTTTTAAATTCTTCTTTTGTTATTAGTTTGCTGCTGTAGTGTTGTAATTTACTGTAGTTTCGGCATATGTTGTTTATACGCTTGAGGTCTGATTCTTGTAATCTTGTTAGTGACTGTTGTATCTCTTGTCTCTTTCTTTTTGTTATCTGAGTAAGAATTTCAACAAGGTCATTCCTTGATAGTGGAATTTTCTCCTTATGTATAGCGGCTGCTTTTGTGGTTGTCCTTGTTGATGAGGTTACTGCTGTTAATGGCTCATCTTTCATTTCTTCCCTCATTATAGCTTGTTGCTTTCTTGACTGATAGTATCTTTCAAGATCAATAATACTTACTTTTGTGCCTTTAGTGTCCATACCTTGATTAATAACAGAAATAACATCTACTATAATCTCTGGATAATACGACTTTAAAGTGTAGCCAAACTTGTCGTAGTTTTCCATAATATCGCCGTAGATCTTGAAAACTATTATTTCTGAACTAGTTCTTTTTTCTTCTATGCCTTTTGCAGCTAGCGTTAGGAAATCAGCTAATTGTGATTGAGAAAAAGTGTAACTTGGGTAAGCATTTGCTATAATCACAGTAGCGCTAACCCATTCATTTTCAGATTCTATTGCAACGTTATCTGCAAGTTTAGCTGCATTTCTATAAACCTCGGAATCTTCTTTAATCTTCAATGCACTAAGACAGTAAATTAGAGTATTCATGGTCTAATGACTCTATTGCTGTTTGTTATATACTTGTGAAGAAAGCCAATCTATCATTTTTTGCTGCGAAAGCAGCAAGGACATAAGTAAAGAGTCAGTAGGAAAAGGCTCTCCTTTTGTGTTGATTGCATTGACATATCTATAGCAA
>JBKPMK010000590.1:0-5218 GCA_046732115.1 Thermoproteota archaeon | reverse complement strand
CCATAAACAAGGTTGCAAATAAGTTAGTATGCATCAATAGGACAATGTTCTTTCATGGTGATACTCATGAATTCTTTGCAAGTTCAGAATTGTTAAAGATGTATTCAGAATCAATTATGCAAGCACATATGCATACGCATGCGACTCAAAAAAACTGAACAACAACAACAATGATAATAATAATCATCCTAGTTTCAATATCGACCGATGATTACTTTGTTAGGAGACATCACTATAAGTAATTATCAATATGGTGTTTGATCAATATGGTGTTTGAGATTCTTCAATTTGGTTTTATGCAACGAGCATTAATTTCAGGAATCGCTGTTGCTGTTAGTTGCTCTGTAATTGGTCTCTTCCTAGTCTTAAAGAAGCAATCATTGTATGGCGATGCTCTTTCACATGTGGCATTTGGAGGAATAGCTGTTGGTTTATTTACAAATGTATATCCGATATGGACAGCATTCGCAGTTTCTATTCTCGCTTCTCTAGGTATCACCAAATTAAAAGAGTCCACAAAAATTCCAGGCGATTCCGCTGTTGCTGTATTATTATCAGCTGGGCTTGCAGTAGGAGTGGTGCTGATAGGATTGTCTGGAGGGTTTTCACTTGATTTATACAGCTTCTTATTTGGGAGCATTTTACTGATTAACTATAATGACCAATTGGTGATTGTAATTCTCACGTTCATTATATTGGCAATAATGTACAAGATGTCTAGAAAATTCATCTACATAGCCTTTGATGAGGAACAGGCAAAAGTCAGCGGAATAGATGTTATAAAGCTCAATTATCTTTTCATTGTACTTGCAAGTGTTACCGTGATCACTTCAGTAAGGTTAGTCGGAGTCTTGCTTATCTCTTCATTAATAGTTATTCCAAATATTACTGCAATGATGTTTGGAAAGGGATTTAAGAAGACGTTATTGATATCTATTTTCATTGCTGTACTTTCTGTAGTTGTGGGAATAGGAATATCATACGTTATGAATTTAGCTCCAGGAGGAACAATTGTCATTATCTCAGTCGGTGTCTTTTTTGCTGTGATCAGTATCAAATACTCCTTCAGGACAATTAAAGGAGAAATAGAAGAACACAGAAAGCAAGTGAATACGATAAATAGATAATAGTTTGGTTATCTAGCATTGAATACTAGATTATATAGTCCACACTGATACCCAACCTTATAATGAAACGGCCTGAGGTTTTGACTGTTGCACCTGCAGCTGCAACTACAATTACTACAACGAAGATCGAAAATGCCACAGAAGGACTGCCGCCTAACTGCTTTAACCGACTTCATAACAGGGTATTATGTTCTGGGTCTAAAGGCAAAGGTACAGAAAATATACAAACTACTTTTATATTAATACCATGATAGTGGTTTTCCATCCACTTTATTCGTTTTTGCAAAACAGCAGCCCTATCATTATGAGGCCGTAATGTTTACGAAGGAGAGATCTGAACTTTAAGCAACACTAACAATAGGAGCAATACTTATAGCAACAGCTGCTGCTACTGGTAGATATACTAGGTAGCATGCAAGCTAATATAGAGATCATAGAAAATCCAAAGGAATCAGTAGATCGCGCTTATGATATTTCGATCTCTGCAAGAGAAGAATTATTGATAGCATTTCCTACAGTCAATTCGTTTCTGCGAAATGTCCGAACAGGTATGTCAATGCTGCTTCTAAAAGATGAGTATTCAAAAAATAATGTTAGACTTAGAGTACTTACACCTACAGATAGCCAGATTATGCAGATAATACAGGAATTAAAAAAGGTTTTACCCGAACTTGATATTAGATCTCTAAATGAGAGTACAGAGAGCAATAAAGTTACCATTCTATTATCTGACAGAAAAGAATGCCTTATAGTATGTATGCAAGACGATGCAAAAGAAAATGTCTATGAAGCAGCAGGATTGTCAATGTACTGTAATACTAAAACAATTATTTTATCATATCTTGCAATATTTGAGACTCTTTGGAAGCAAAGCCGGTTATTAGTTGCTTGAGATTTTCGCCAGCATTTGGTATGTTGACTACGGAACTTCGGTAGTTTTAGTAAGTCCTGGTTAATAGACGTATTATCAAGAAATCTCAGAGTTAAACTGGCTAGAATATACTGCTTGCTAATTGTCCATCTTTACCAAGTCACCATTAAGACCTGTGCTTCATCAAATTTTTCTTACTGGTTTCTGCAAGAGGATTGTCTCTAGGGGAGTTCCGTTAATAACCAAAATGATAAAGCTAAGTCTTACCATTATATTATACTATCAAGCGTGAAAATGGAACACCCCATTAGAGTGACGCATAGGAAATGGAACATTTGAGCTCAGCTATGGAACGGCAAAATCAAGAACAACATGGAGAGATACAATGGAGAAGAGACAAGGTGCAAGAGCTCTGCAGCAAAGAATACGCTATCTCAGAAATCCAAAGATAGGGAAGTCTAACTGCTATTTCCAGTCCATCAAAAATTGTCCATCAATGCTTTTTGTTGCTCTTCCCAAAATCATGAACTTGAAAAGCATATCAATGCATGCATCGTATTCTTCTTCGTTAGTGTGTATTAATCCAGCACACTTAAGCATTGTATCAGGAATTTGAAAGAAGAGCTTTTGTGTTTCATCAAATGCTTGTGCTTCATCAACGGGCATGTCATCCATTTCTAATCTTCTTTTGTAGGTTTCAGGTTTTATTACTAAATCGAATGCTATCTCTCCTCGAATATATGCTAGAATAAATTTTCTTACTAAGTGTACAATTTCCTTTCTGGAAAACAAAGGCCTTTTAACAGACGACTCATCTTTGGTATCTTGGCTCACAGGTCCTGTGTGTGTCCTGCAGATATACAAAGGTAAGCTTGAGTTTATCGTATTTAGCATCTTCTTCTAACAGTTCAGCGAGTTCTTGCTTTAGTGCTTTGACGTCATTGTTCTTCTGCTAAGAAGAACTAGCGGTACTATGATAGTTGTTTTCCATCCACTTTATCCGCCTCTGCAATATATCTATCATCTACATAACAGTACGAATGTTGTATGCTATACTTTTCGCATATTTTTGTAGGTTATATGTTTGTTGGTTACTCGCCATAATTGACACCACACGAACTATCCCTAGTCCAAAAATAACAAAAAGATAAAGCTGGCTTGTATCTAATTACAATCATCCCAAGTGGTGTTTGTATTCAAAGACCTACAAAAGCTAGTCTCAAAGCAACAAAAAGAAAGCACTCGTAAGAAGCTATTTCAATGACTTCAAACCATTTTTATGATATGAAAAACATAGTTGTGCTTATAACATGACATACAATTCGTGTACGCATGCACAGACGTAAGGAGTTTAGTATCTAAATTTGAACTTCTCTTTTTTGTATTTGTCACATTGGGTATAATATATGCACACAATAACAAAAATGTAGAGCTGATTGTGAGCTAATTATATTAAGTGGTAGATGTATTGACATGGTTTAATTTCTCTTAAAATCAGAGCATCTATAAAGGACTCTGCTATCTCTTTGTGCTGATTGATAAACCGTCAGTTAAGACTAGAGCATGTCATCTCATTTGCTGATGCCATTTTTGCATTCTCTATAACTTTTATGACTATTACAATTAATATACCAAGCATAACACAAAACCTCACCCAAGGACAAGTTATCGAGAAATTGTTAGAATCAATACCTGAATTTGAGATCTACATACTTAGTTTCTTTGTCATAGGTATTTATTGGATTTCATATCATCAAATCTTCAATCATATAGCAAGTTCTCTTACATCACAACATGGCTAACTTTAGTATTCTTGTTTTTCGTAACACTTATTCCACTTGCTACTAATATGCAAATAGGATTTGGTCGGTATCAAATTGTATTTGCATTGTATGCATTAGTTTTGACTATCGCTGGAGCATTGCTAACAATAGCTTGGCTGCATGCTACAAAGAATAAATTGATAGACAAGGTGCTGAATCAGAGAGAAATACAGTCTATCTCAGCAGATTCTATTCTTTCTCCTGCTGTGTTTTTATTATCAATTTTGGTTTCCTTTGTTGAGCTACGAATTGCATATTACTTTTGGTTGATACTAATACCTGCTAAGATAGTATTGCGTAAGAAATACCATTTAGATAACTAAATGAGTTGACCTAATGATAACAAAAACATATATCTGACACGGAGATATTTTCATGCAGAGTGATAATATTCAAGGACCTACAGAAGCTAGTTTCACATTCTCAGCAACAAAATTCATATATCTTTTGGTGTTTTTGATTTCTTTGGTATACCAGTTAGCTTTATGTTTAGCGTGTCCGTACAAATCGATTTATGACGACTAGCACAGACAATCCAGAGCTAGATAAGAAAATGATAATCGAAAATTTCATGGAAGAACTTTGTAGGAGAGATGACGAGAATAATAAAGGTCTCAGTATTGATAGTAGAGGGGATCCGATCGTTTTTCGTGTAGAAGATATAAGGCAAAAACATTTGGGCATATTCGAAATAGAATATGTTAAGAAAGTTCTAAGAGATTATATATTGGAAAATAGTGGTAACGAGCCACTTGAGTTTTTAGATAACGAACAATACATTAGATTAACTGACGTAGGACGTGCCCGTCGTCATGAATATGGTCTTTAGACACATTCTGATGTAACTTGGCCATAGCAGTATTTCCAGAATTAAAATTTTCTGGAACATGAGTCTAGAAAGATTGCTATCAATCCTGACAAATTCGATAAGCTGATAACTGCATTGAGAACTGCTGTGGATAATGATGGCGTATTAGATAAAGAAGCAACATCATACAATGACACATTCGATGCGTTTAGACTGGCATTGAAGTTTTACCACTTTGAAGGAAGCTATGATTGATTAAGGTCAATCTATTCAGACTTTTCTAATCGTATTCTAACGAGTATATTTTGATCTACAATTTGGATTTTAATCTATCTATCTACGATTAACAACCATATTTTAGTATGTATCTCGACTGAATAATATAGAGGGATTCCAAGATGAGCACCTCTAATAAAAGAATCGTTATGTTAGCCACTAACATTGCTCGGTATATGAAGGAGAAAACAGGAGAAGTAATACTTGTTGATAGAAATCCTTATCATCAATTACTTCAAGAGATTCATTAGTGGCTGCAGCAGTAATGATCCTTTCATGAAGCAACCATTACAATTCGTAAAAACCATATAAT
>JBKPMK010000589.1:0-4947 GCA_046732115.1 Thermoproteota archaeon | reverse complement strand
GTACTAGTACTTGCACCTACACTTCCTTTAGGAATTTGATCTGGTGCCAGCTCTACAATTGAGCCGCCAATATATGTGGCATCAGCTCCATTCAACCTCATACTATCCTGAGCTGGTGCAGGACCTATTAATGTACCATTCATCCCTATTGGTCCTCTTATAGAGCCACCATTGCAATGTCCTGGTACTGTGTCGTCTAAGCTTGTATATTTTATCCATGGTCCTTTTCCGCCACCGGTAAAGTCATACCAAAATTCCACATGGACGCCATTTGGAATTCTCCATGAAGCCGTCTTTATGCCAATTGGTTTTCCATGTGGTATTGGTGGAACCTCAGCATGTTGGTAACCGCTGCATGACTGGTATTGTAGATGGGGTCCTTCTGTGCGCATTAAATGAAATCCACCATCATATGGAACAGATGCTTCATACAGTCCTGAAGCCTGATCAGCATCACCATGTGAGCCAATCTTTGGACCCCACCATGGTTTATCTGTGCAGGACTGAGGATCGATAGCCTTGTTTAGCGTAAAGATCCAAGTTGATTCTCTATCTACCAGCGTATGCTCATTAGCTATATTGAATCTGATGCCATCTGATGCACAATTTTCTCCTGAAATATCCATTTCAGTAAACACTCTACCTCCTGGCTTTGGAGTATAGATTTGTGTGAATTCTGCCTGATTTGAAAAGGGCTGTGGTGGAGCTTTTCTATTAATTAGATAATATACTGATACTGAGAGAATTAACAATATAGAAAAAAATAATATGATATAGAAAGTCTTATTCATACTGTATATAGCTAAGGATTCACTATATTTTTGCCGTGAGTATTTTTATGGTAGCAATGGTGGCAGCCGCGGAAGCCTTAATCCTGGAATGTCCGTACTTTGAACAACGGAGTTTTCTACTTTCTGGAAGACATCAGGTAATGATGATACTGAAGATGATGGCGATGACGTTGGTTGCTTTGATAAAGTCGGCTGTGCTTGTGCAGCAGCATTTGATGGTAGTAATAAATGAACAAATTGTAGATTGAAGGTATTACTGGCAAGTAAAGAGAGAGAAAGTAGAGTTGCTCCAATAGAACTAAATAATAACGTACGTACATTCCATAACTTCATAATCCTAGCCCTGGTTTACTCGCCACTCTTATAAACGTAACGACATTTATGTTGGTATATCATGATCTTTATGTCAGTATAGAAGAAAACATATTTAGCATTTCTATGATCATCCGTCGTAGCTTTAGCAAAATATCCACATTATTGGTTTTAATCCTCTCCAATACACCTTAAATCATATAGATAAATGTTGTAAGAAGTGTATAATCCACCACCGAGTTCAAGTTTACAGTAGAAAATCAAGGTCAAATAGATTAGTTTAGTGTATTAGGGACATAGAAAGTTAGATATTTCATGCATTTACCAGCATAGATTTCTCTTCGTTCATATTCCTTTTCTGTGTAATATAAGCAATAGCCAGTTACACAATGTACTTGCATGATTTGTATTTTCAGAGTTTAATGCTATTTAGATATGGAGATTTGCAGAATTCACAAATTTCTGTAAACTGTGCTTTTGATTTCTTGCCACATGCACTACATATCAAAAGTCTTATGCGGGGGTGGAAAAAGTTTAGATCGGATACACATTTAATTGCATTTTTTATATCAATGATAGAAGAATTAGAATCGCTTACATCTAGTGTCACCGATAATCCCCCATTCAACAGATTATCAAGTGATTTGCATTCATTAAGCATATGCACAGCCGTTTCTTCTGATGATAACAAATCCTTAGCATTTAATGTCAGCCCTTGAGAATATGCAGGTTTATCATATTGTTGATTTGATAATAAAGAAGTCTTACCATATTTGTCTGAATCAAGTTCTACAAATCTCTGTGCGCTGTCATCAAACATCATGACAATTCCTACATGATCTTCTCCAAGGTGTTTTCCTTGTTCTGCAACTACATCTGCAGCAGTCTTCAATACCTTTTGGAAAATCTCCGCCCCATTATTCTCACTGCTATATCCCATGATATCATATACTGATTCTTTCAGTCCAGTAAGATTGATTAAAATATTAGTTGGCATAGTCTGCGTAAACAGAATATTGTCTGAGAGCATTGGGATCATTCTCTTTCTTATAAGATCGGTAATACTTTTCTTTCTTATGGACATTGCTGCTAACGCAGGCTTGATCATTAGAGCAAGTCTTGCGCGAAAATAGGTTTCGTCTTTATTTGACTGATATGCAAGCCTTGGAAGATTAATCGATAATGATTGTAATCCCATGATAGTATTGATGTCCTTATGGTCTATAGTTTTGCGTATACCATTGCTACCTCTTGATCCATTTTGTGAAACTGAAATAATACCACCTGCGAGTAATGTTGTAGCAATATGCTCTGAATGGTCTACAGGGCCAATGCCATTTCTATTGTAATTTAATGATATCCCGATCCTCGGAATGGGTGTAGACTCTGCATATCTTCTGTAACCATTTAATAATGCGCTGACAAGTTTACTCTCAATCTCATACGCAGGAAGACATAAAGTAGTAATTGGAAGACCAGATAACGAATATGATGGGGCTATAGAAGATCCTAAGAGTGCCCTAGCAAATTGCGACTCGATTTTAGATGGGTCTTGAGTATACTTGAGGAGTAATTGAATTACCCCGTCCAATACAATTTCTATAGAGGCTTCTCTGCTTAAAAGAGAAATTAAGATGGGCAAAGCGGTCATAAAGTCATCTTCATTCTTTAGCGTGGTAAGCCTTGACACATTCAAAAACTTGTTCTTAAGATTTAGTCCAGTATCAGCAAGATCTGAGACATCTAGAAAAATTGTGTCAGGGATCAGGCCCCAAGTACCACTATTAGAGATATTTATTTCTCCAGCTAAGTGCATATCTGCGATATCCTTAGTTAGCGTATTGATCACAAGATATTCCGAGAATATAGAATGTGAGGCTTTTAGCAATATACTATCAACTCCATTCTTGGCTCTGTCTGCATCGTTTAATAGATCTGCAATATCTGATGCAGGCATTCCTAATCTTGCCATTTTATTTCTATATTCCTCATAACCATGTTCTATTAGAACAGAATTAACGGTTTCTCTAATTAAAGATGAAGTAAGATATGCTGTTTGAAATTTGTAAATTTTGTTTTCAACCTCTTCTGTAATTTTATTTGCCTGTTCAAGTGGCATATTTCCTTCTCGTACCAAGGACTGAATTATTTTCAAGGAGCTGAATTCTTCAATTGAATGTTTACTTGTTCTAACATACATTTTGCCACTTTCAATTATCGATCTTTCTTCTATCTGTCTTGCTAGACTAAGAACTAGCTTGCCCAGATTTGTGATTGTATAACGACGCTCTCCCTTGTTAAGGGCGACTAGCGATTGCCTAAGAAGTTTTCTTAAATGATATGCAAATTTGCCTGATTCTTTTTTGGACTTGAATCCTGCGAGAGATTTCAGTTCAGAATACGTAAGTGGTCCTTTGGAATTCAATATACGAAGAATATCAATTCTATTAGGACTGGCCATGACAGAAAAAATCATCCTCACTCGCCTCGAGGCAGATTCTAGGATACCCCCACGCCTAGACTCTATTCCATCTTGCCGAGGTTCCGCTTGAGATAAATAATCATTACTCAACTGTTCCATTTGACCCCATATTCAGACGAACTGATTAAAACTACTTTGTATATATTTTTTAACTATTGATGTAGTATGCTCTATACTACAAGCTACTCAGCATACTGGCACGCTTAACCTTCAATCATAATTCGGTTGTCTATTATATGTTCCTCTGTATCCTTATTTATTTTGGATCCATAAATGGTAGTTGGGACTTCGGGTAGCTTTGCTTTTGCTTCGTCTTCTAGTACTCCTTCTACTTCATTTAATACTGAAATGGCCTCCTTATCCACAGTACTAGATAACATAACTGTGTTGGGTTCTGACTTGATGTTGGAATTGATCAATAGATCAGATGTCATAGTTGCCATTTGTGATAATACTTCATTGGCATTTGGAACAGCAGTTGAAATATCTTTTTGAATATCCTTGATTGTTTCAATGGTTGGATTGATGGTTTCCAAGATCGCTGCAAATTCATTAATTGTACTGAAACGAATTACCAATACCTCCAGTGCAAGGCTAGTGTTCTGAGTTGTTTTCTGAACATGTCTAATATTCGATAGTTCATTCGCAATAGCTTTTGCACGCTCATTATTGCCCAATTTTATATTTGCTGCTATTTGATAACGTAAATTCTTATCCATTGCTGTAAACTTCTTATCAAGCATCTTCAATTTAGTAAGCTGGTTATTTACCACTATACTCGCGTTTGCAATATCATCCTTGAACTGATGTTGCTGATGATGCTTGTCCATTTCTAAGGGATTTCAATTAAGCAAATGTTAAGGGTAATGTTAAACATGATGCACAAAAAGCTACTATAAAGCTAAGCTGCAAAGTTCCAATTAGCATAGGGCAATCCGATGAAGACTGTATTCTATTAGCTTTTTATTCATAACAACTCGTCAGTTTTTTGCGCGCTATGTAATTAAGGTTTGTCAAATAACAAGACTGCAATAATCACTGTCCAGTACATATTGATATGGATAAATACGCATGCGACAAATAATTTTCTATTTACTTGATGCACATTGTGGCTTTTCAATATCGCTTTTCTACTGTAATCGTAAAATCACTTGGATTCAGTACAGTTTCACATATAGTGCATCTTCCCTCATTAGTAGAGCGTATAACGTCTTTGATAGATTTTATTGTGTGCATTGTAAAGAAAGTTGACTTGCACTTCTTACATACTACATCTACAGATGATATAGACATATTTAAAGAAATATAACAACAGCTAGAATAATAAAAATGCTCTCGATATTGTTTTACAAACAATATAAT
>JBKPMK010000588.1:0-3665 GCA_046732115.1 Thermoproteota archaeon | reverse complement strand
TACAAACTACTATATCCACCAGACCTTCTCTTAATCTTACTTCTGTGTCTTCGCGTACGTCCTTGGATAGGGACCCATGATGGACATCTACTTTAATATCATTTTGGTTTTTTAATATAGTACCTATATATTCAGCCTCATCCCGTGTATTTGTAAATAGTAGTACCGAACCAGCTATTCTATTTGCTTTTACATATCCAACTACAAAATGAGCCACATCATTAATCGAACCCTTTATGAATTTAACATCAACATCATATTTTCTTACAGAATTGTCCACAATTACTGCATGTTTTCTATTGGTTCCAGAAATAAATTTGGCAGCCTCATCTAAGTTACCCAAAGTTGCAGACAAGCCAATTCTAGTAACCTGCTGTAAACTTGCTGCTTGTAATCTTTCAAGACCAATGGACAAATGTGCACCGCGTTCATTTGAGATTAGCTCGTGAATCTCATCAACTATGATCCATTCCAGGCTACGCAGTGCATCAAGCATTTTCTCAATTGTTAATATTACAGCGAGAGATTCGGGTGTAGTAATTAAAATGTCAGGAGGGTTTTCTACTATTTTCTTTTTAGCGAGAGTGGTTGTGTCGCCGTGTCGAATCTGTATTCTTAAATTTTCAGATTCTGCATATTTGATAATTCGCCTAAGTACATCGTTATTCAACGCTCTCAGAGGAGTAATATATATTGCTCGAATTTTGCTTTTATAATTTCTCTGATCACTGGATAACATTGCAAATATAGGTAAAACTGCTGCCTCAGTTTTACCGGATCCAGTTGGGGCGACTAGCAGGCAATTAACTTTTCTCGTGATTACAGGTAATGCCTTTTGTTGAATTACAGTTAGAGAATTAAAACCTTCTTTTCCAAATTTATCAACAGTTAACTGGCAATAATCAGTGATTGCAGTTGATATGTTATTCAACGTTAGAAGATGTTCCTGTTTGTTGTTCTCTAGCACGCTGTTTTGCTTTTGAACTTGACTTTTCATAAACTATCACCAAAAAGAGGCCGATAACAAATAGTCCTGCTGCAATCAAAGCATAAGAATCGAAATTTGTAATCATTAATATCATCTCATATATCATGATATTCATCGATAAATACGTTCGTTTTAATAATCAACTCATCGAAATTATATCCTGCTACAATAGATATTGCTTGTTGCAATAAAATGGATGTTAACAACCAAATGGCAAAACTTTTTCTATTTTGATAGATAAATAACCATGGTCAAGCTGTATATTAGCAATTTGACCTTGGTAAATTGCATTATCCATTATTGATAATAAGTGGTTTGGTTATGTAATTATATTATCTAACAATATGAGTTTAAGGATGATAACGTGATTTTCTAGAGAATAGGAAGAACTTGTATTATGACAAATCTAGAAAATATAAAAATTCAACTACTCAGTAAATGACTTTTGACCAGTATGACTATTTGACTATCTGCCAGATTTGTCTTGTCTTTAGTAATAAAAAGATGTGGATGAATGTAAATTGCAAAAATCACCAATTTATTTGAAAGCAATAACTTTGCGTAAAAATAGTGATATATGTACCATCAAAGATGAAGCCAAAAAAGGTATGATTTTGATCTTAAGGGTCACCCCATTAGCACAAAAAGATATTGAAGAGCTTCGGAAGACAATTGATGAACTTTACACTTATGTTCAGTCCACAGGAGGTGATATTGCTCGATTAGGAGAGGAACGTGTGGTAGTGATGCCACCAAGTGTAAAGATCTGGCGTGGATCTTATGGTTTAAAATAATTTTCACACATATTTACAATTTATCATGATATGATGGTAACTTGGTCACATTAATGTAAATTCATAATCCATTAATGCTAACTTCAGTATAATTCGGCATGGATTCCAAAACATTAGAAAATAGACATTCAAATCATCATATCAAAATGTAAAAGTCAGCAAATGCAATGCGACTATTTGCAGATGTTAAATAGTTCTATATGAGTGATTAGATGTATCGAAGCTAGGCATTGCAATAATATCAAAGCTACATTTTTTACACCATCGAATATAGAAGAATTTAATATAATTTTATCGCCTCTTGTACTAATGGATGCTGGGTTGGTATCTTGAACATCCTATTAATCGAGGTTGCAAGGTTCTGTACTTTACTTCGTTCTCCATGGTTAACTAATACTCGTCTAAGTTTTGATTGGAGTCTTGTAATGTAGGCTATAGATTGGTTGTAGTCACTATGGGTATTAAATCCCTCAATGCTGTTAACTTGACAATCTATTCTGATGTTTTTGCCATCAATAGTTACTTGGCGGCTTCCATCTTGAATAAGCCTGCCTGGGGTTCCCTGTGCCTGAAATGATGATAGAATTAACCTATTTTTGGGATCATTACATATTTGCTCAAGATAACCTACAGATGGACCACTAGTCAACATTGAAGATGGGGCTATAATAATTGCTGGCATTTCATTATCAAACGATTGGGACTCAATAATCAGAAATTGTTTAGATTTAAATGGATTTTCTTCACCTGCCAATAGGATATGTTTTATTTCCTTTGATAGATATTCAGGGTAAGCTTCATATATATACATAGAATCAGAAATAATCTTTTCAATAAATACTGGCGTTTCTGTAATTCTTCCAGCTTTCATGTACATGTTAATAGATAAAATAAGCTCCTGGGATAATCCGACTGTTGGCACTGGAAATAAAATCTTTCCATTTTCTGCGACAGTGCTATTTATAATATCAACAAGACGTACATCTACCTCTTCACGTCGCGGAAAAACGTCTTCTTTGGAACCATATGTACTTTCTATGATCATAGTTTCGACCCTAGGGAAATTCCACGAAGAATTTTCAAGTGAGTATGTTCTTCCAAATTTCATATCCCCAGTATACACAATATTATGATCGCCATTTCCAATATGTAAATGAATTAACGCAGAACCTAGAATATGGCCCGAATTACTCAGCATAAGTTTTATGTCCGGAGAAATATCAGTAACAGTTCCAAAGGCAAGAGGAATTGTATGCATTATTACATTGTCTAGATCTTTATTAGAATAAAAGGCAGTGCTACGAGTATTATTTATGTATTTTTCGTGCAATAGATTCATTAAAGGCAGCGTTGGTTCTGAACAATATACTGGTCCTCGGTATCCATACTTGAATAAAGAAGGCAGGAACCCAGTGTGATCAAGATGCGCATGACTTAAAACTATTGCATCAATTTCGTTAACTTCTAGTCCGACAATATCAAATCTTGGTAGGATGTTTAATGAATCTGAGCCTAGCATATTGATCCCACAATCAAGTAAGATTTTGCTCTCATCTGTAGTCAATAACATTGAAGAACGGCCTATCTCAGCGAAACCGCCCAATGTAATTAAACTGACTTCAGTTATATCGTTAAGCTTTGATCTAAAAATCTTCTCCCCTACTTCTTTGTAAAAGTGAATCCGCTCGTTTGTTTTATCGTGGAGAATTTTGTTAATATGTCTAATAATAGACATTGATTGTGGAGCCTTTCTAATTCTGATTTGCCAACCTATTTTTTCTACAAGATCAGCACCAGCATAATCCCCACCAACATTAGCAATCAAAGACGGTTTTTCCACAAATATTTCAACCTCTCCTAATGCATGATCAAAAAAGATCTCA
>JBKPMK010000587.1:0-5159 GCA_046732115.1 Thermoproteota archaeon | reverse complement strand
AGGATGGTAGGATTTTCTGCCAAGTTTTTTGCTGATATGACTGTATCAGAAGTTATGAGTAAGCCATTGGTAACAATTAACTCCGATACATCAGTAAAAGACGCAATAGTTTTGATGGAGCAAAAAAACATCAGGAGACTGCCAGTTGTTGACAATAAAGGACAAATACTAGGTATAATTACTTCTAAAGATATTTTGAAAGTATTTATGAAGACCTTCAAGGAAAGTGTAAAAGAACAAGGTTTAATGTCTGATGGCTTTGATCTATTGGGATTAATTGGGGTAGAATAGTCTATCGTCAATTGCCACATAGTAGGCGAAGAAGAACAAATGAGAGAAGATGTGTCATGATTAGCGAATATATCCAGCAGTCTAATTTATGCTAGTTGCATATTGTTGATATAATTTATGCTAGTTGTATGAAACTTGGCTGCATGAGTAATAGAGATACCTTCACATATCTTGGAAAAGGATTGAAGCTTAAAGTAACTTAAACCACGATGCTAAAAAACGTAAAATGTCTCTTTCTGTAAGAATACATATAGGCCTTTTATTTTTAGTAACAACAAGGTTACCAATTTCATTGTATGTCATTATAACTACAGCATCTCTAACTCTAAGATTAGACTGTACTGTGATTGGGTTACGACTCATATAGTCGCCAATATTTAGCTCATTGACTTTAATTAGTCCAGAATTCATAACTACCTCTTACTCAAAATCAAAATATGCAGAGTATTTATCCTCTATATTTATTCATTATATCCACTACCTCATCGTCGCTAATTTGAGTAAAATCTCGATAAAATGCTCCAACTGATCCGAATAGCATAGGTGCATGCAAAACAACTACTTTGTCTAATTGCTGCAGTAATTTCTCAATAGTATCTCTCGGTGCTACAGGTATAGCTACTATGATATCCCTCGGATTTCGTCCTTTCAACCAATTTATGCAAGCAAAAACTGTTGCACCTGTGGCTATGCCATCATCAACTAAAACTATAGTTTTATCTTCTATTTCATAGCGGTTATTCTTATTTGCTCCTCTAAAAAGTCTAAGACGACGTTCTATTTCCTTTATTTGTATTGATATCTGCTTCCTGATGTACTCTGCAGGTATTCTTAGCATTTGAATGATATCTTCGTTAGGAAAAAAAGTGCCGTCATGCATAACAGCACCTATTGCAAGTTCTGAGTTGTGAGGAGCTCCAATTTTCCTTGAAACTATAACATCTAGTTTGGAATCTAAAGCTGATGCAATAACATCTCCGGTTACTACGCCACCTCTTGGAATAGCAAGTGTCAGGAGTTGTTGTTGTTGATGTTCTTTAGGATCTGTTGCATTTCCTAATGTCTTGTTTATTAAGACTTTTAGTTTTTCTGCAAGTAAGGTGGCTGCGTGTTTCCTGTCCGCAAATAATGGTCCATTATCATTGCCATTATGTTGTGAAATTGTTGACACCATAACACTATGGTAATTAAATCATATTAGAATGCAAGGTTTGCACTGCAATGCACAACAGCGAAACAGACCATGATTATAATGGATATAATAACTCACAACCAATTGAAAAGTCCTTAGTGTCAAAATCTTTCTGATAAACCCAAATAATCACTATCAATAAATATGATATTTGGACATATGATATTTGGAAAGACCGGGGAAAAAGGAAGGTGAAGCATAGCAACTACCTCTAGCCTTGCAGACAATAAAGGGGAATCTAGAAAACAGGTCGATTCATCAACAAGTAGAATATCGCCTTATGCTTCTCCTGGAGATGGCTCACTAAAAAAGCAGCGACAAAAATATGCTATTTTAGTAGTAGATATGATAAATGATTTAGTTAAAGGAAAGCTCAAATGTGAAAGGGCTGCTCGAATAATACCAATTGTAAAAGCATTAGTTGACACGGCTAGACAAAAAGAAATACCTGTTTATCACTGCATAGACGAACATCTTCCTATTGACACTTATGAAATGAATTTATGGGCTCCTCATGCAATGAAAGATTCTGAAGGAGCAAGAATAATAGATAAACTAAAACCATCATCAAAAGGGTCAGAGTATATAATTCCGAAGAGAACATATAGTGCATTTCATGGGACAGCCTAGACAATGCACTCAAAGATCTTTACGATAAAAATGTTGTAGACACACTGATAATATTTGATCTGGCCACGGATATTTGTGATAGACACACAGCATACGATGCTTTTGTGAGAGGATTTAACATAATAGTTGCAGAGGATGGAGTAGAAGCATTCACTGAGGAAGAACACACATCAGGTCTAGATTATATCAAGCGTATTTACCGAGCAAAGATAATGAAGATACAGGACATCATAAAGTCACTATAGATTACTAGACCGTGATTAATATGGACAAGATATAAGCATATTCTTGTTAATGAGCGTATTAGAATAAATAAGATTTTAATAAGAAATATCGGTGTTACATAATTATGACAATAGGAGAATCCTCCTTACAAAAGGATAGCAACAACCCACAGTCAAATCAGCCGTGGTTTGATAATACGTGCGCATGCAAAAAATGTGATCATGACCTTGCAAGAGATTGTCTTAAGGTCAGATGCACTTGTTGTAATGAAAATGATCATTCAATGGTCTTAGACGGGATGCAAGGATTTCCGCCTACTGCTGATAGCAAGTCGATATGATATAGAACCCTTCCACCTGTCTATCATTGATAGACGTTTACATCAACAAGAGATGCCACATCAAATAATTATGATAGATAACACATTCATACCTCCAAGTGCCACCTTAGGATTTTTCGAACAATCCTCACTTGAGAGTACAAAAGCAGAACTTATGAAAATTCTAAAAGAGGGAGCTGAACAAATGCTGAAGGACAGAATGGCAAAAGTGAAGGAAAAAAGCCTTAATGTAAGGTATTTGATTGATACTGGCTTTGTGCGATAGATTATTTGAACAGCCGTGATTTTGATGATGATGGTCTATTAGAACAGGACTATAATGAGGATTGGATGGATACTGCATTGAGGAAAGGTAGAATTGTTTATAGCCAAGCCTGTTGGCTCCTTGCAGTAAAAGACCTATTGTCTCTATTAACAGAGATAAGCATATACAAAGAGGCTTCCAAACTAAAGCAACTCTCACATAAAATAATAAATGGAGTAGACCAAAAATTATGGTCCGATAAAGATGGTTGTTATATTGATCTTCAGGAGACACAAGGAAGAGGCAGAAATGTGAACAGATTACTCACCCAAGATGTATCACTTTATTTAATTGCAATTTCCCAGAATACATCCAATGACGACCTTAGCATATATCGTCCACAGCAACAACAAAAAAAGCACAATTGCTATTATCACACTATCCGCACATTAGTAAGACTAAGTACTTATTGCATTGTTAACAACAGAGCAATAAGTACACTTGATGCAATTAAAAAGCATACGTGGAAGCAAAAGTGGCCGCTTGTAACAGAACGAGAACTTCAAAGAACTGGGCCATGGATTTTAAAACCGTATCAATATCACAACAATACATTTTGGCCTTGGACGACAGGAATAGAGATGTTAGCCCGAAGCAGGTTTAACAGAATCAAAGAATGTGAAATGCTTCTTTCCAAACTTGCATCTGAGGACCATCCTCACATACATGCGTTCTATGAATGGATAAATCCGGTTACTGACCAAGGACAGGGTTCATATCCGTTTAGAACAGGCATCTCAGCTATAAGACTAGCCCTTGCAGATATTTTCGAGAAAATTAATCAATGATCATGACTGTAGTGGGATCGTGACGACGCCAATTTTGCTCAACTTACCAACTATCATTTCAAAAATCTATTATGAAAATAATGCATTTGACAGTGTATATCGTATACATAAGCGAAGCATTTTTGCGTAATCTATGAGTAGCACAATAGATTGATCTCCGCATAGAAGGATAACAAATGGAATTTGAAATTAGCCCATATAGCAATTGGTGCTATGCTTTACGTGCAACATAAAATAAGAGAAGAGAAGGCTGTACTTATTTAAATCGCATATTCGAAGGTGCAAATTTTGTTTCTATGTGTTGCACTGAATTCATACATTTAATATATTGACTCTTCTTATTGAGGATCATAATTTGAGAACCAGAATGCGAAAGAATATGCAGAAAATGAGCAGCAGTAATAACTCTTCATCTTCAGAAATCGAAAAGCTGACTATAAAATCAAATCTATCTGCTAAATCGCTGAAATCATTGATACAGTCGACTACGTCTGAATTTGAAGAGCGACTCATATTACAAGACAGTGTAGATGGAATTACTCGAGAAACAGAAGACTTCATTTCATATCTGTACTGCAAAATGCCATCAGATAAGAGGAAAAAAATACTCTCAGCCTACAGACAATTCCTCAGGGATGTCATAAGTGATATTGATAAAGCACTCAGAAAGGATTAATCTATGAAGCAGCAGTAATGTCGTTTTGCTGTCAGTAGGCCTAATCTATTGCTTGCCATATATAGAGGATATAATATTATCGAAATTAAGTATCCATATGAATATCTGTGGATACATATGTTGTCACGTGATTGTTGTATGATAGTAACAATTCTAAACAAAAGATTATCACGTTGCATTCTTAAATCGTTAAATAGCACATGTTGTTGATTTGTAACACAAGGAGGTATAGTAATAGTATTTGAGTTCAGATGATATAGAACCATTTGATTGGTATAGAAGATTCTTTGGAAGGGGTAGCGGTAGTAGACGAAGTGGCGGATTCTTTGGCTTTCCTGATTTTTTCAGTGGATTTGATGAAATGCGAAGAGAAATGGAAAGAGAATTTGAAAATGCATTTATAAATATACAGACTCAAGCACCAAAAGATATAGTAAAAGAATATCAAACACCTGGAGGAGGCAAAGTAAGAGAATATGGACCTTTCATTTATGGTTATTCAATGACTGTTGGACCTGATGGTAAGCCAAAACTAAGAGAATTTGGAAACGTTAAATCTCCTTTTAATATCTGTAAACGAGCAGATTTCTTCACTAAACCACTGATCTCATCTGAAAGAGAACCCTTGGCAGATATAACAACTACAGATAATGAAGTTAAAGTAGCTGTTGAAATGCCAGGTGTTAGCAAAGAAAATATCAAGATAAATGTAT
>JBKPMK010000586.1:0-25117 GCA_046732115.1 Thermoproteota archaeon | reverse complement strand
TTATTTCTTCTTCTGCCCAGGCAGGTAAAGTCTCGTCACTAGAAGATTTGCTGGACGGACTTCGCGTCTTACCCATTCTAGTCAATAACTCAAGTCAGTCAGATAAAAAGCCTTTTGTTATTGAGGTTTTAGATCGGTAGGTCTAATCTAGGAATACAATATAGTCTCTTTGAGAGAGACTAGGTCTATTTCGATCGTTTGGTCACTATTGATTTCAGCTTGATATTTAAATGTGTTAAATACGGTAATCTTAAACGGCTTTCATGGAATCATCCAGATATCGCACCGGCGTTCAACTATGGTCGAAATGACTGTTTTCTTCTATAATAATCTATTTTATGCTTATAAAGGATGTAAGGCACTCATTATGAAAATATATAATAACGTTTAGCGCTTATCGCGGTAATAATTGTATTCGGAACGGTGTACTCGATGAGGATTGCATACGGACAACAATCCCGATCCTCAGCAAACCGAATCGCCTCGAACTCCTGTGTTATCATGGCACTATTGGTATTAAGAGTAGCACTAGTACGTCAAATGATCGCGATAGCGATTCAATGGATAAGGGCTATACTGAAAAGAAAAAGACAGAAACCACAAACGAGACAAACACCCGCGAACATAAGAATGATAGTAATAAAAGAAAAGGAATCTCACGGCTCTGGAGATAACCTTAAAGCAATAATAAAGCGGGAGCAAAAACGATAGGACATGGACGATTTGTAATGATAATGGTACAAGACACGACCAAACCTTATTTTTTGGCCCTATTTAGTTTGTTCCTGAAGCTAAAAAAGCAACAATATATTTATTTAGCATAAACTGACTCTGAGAATTGCATGGTAGTTGATAATAAAGCCACCGTCTCATATGTTCGTGTACTTAAAGAGGACCTTGGTATATTTCGTATAAAACCGTCTGACGGTCCTGTTTCTGACTTCAAGGCCGGGCAGTTTGTTACTTTAGGTCTTCATATACCGTCTGAGGGAAAAATAGTCCGCAGAGCCTATTCCATTGCTTCTCCTCCAGAGCAAAAGAAGTATTTTGAGCTGATCATAAGATGGGTTAGAAAACCAGTCCCTGGACGCTTGACGACTGAGCTCTTTAATAAAAAGGAGGAAGATGAGATCATGTGGGTAAAGCCGACTGGTATTTTTACAATTAGCGAGAAACTTCACACTGGTGAGCCAGATAATAGAAGAATGGTTCTGATAGGAGGTGGCACCGGCCTAGCGCCGTTTATATCATATGCACTACATATGAAGGCAATCGGAAGCAAACGGCAGATAGTCGTATTGCATGGGGCCAGTTATGTTGACGAGCTAAGCTACCGTGAATTGTTGACCGAATTGGAGGAAGAGAGCGTGGATAAAGGTCGAGACAAATGGGACTTTTACTACAGAGCCAGCATAAGCAGACCACAAGAGTGGTTCAACAGATCTTGGGGCGGACAAAGAGGTAGAGTAGAAACATTTCTGAGACCCAAAGCAGGGAGTGATCGCTCTCCACTCGAAGAGTTGGTAGGAGAAAAGATCACTACAGAAAATACCTCATTTTATGTATGTGGATGGCAGGGCACAGTTGATGGATCTCTTGATTACTTGGTCCCGAAAGGATTTGTCACAGAACGAAACAAAAGGAAAGATGGGAGCTATGAAGTCAAATTCGAGTCATATGGGTAGACTTGTCGTTTTCAGTTTTTTAAAGGCTTATAACACCGCATTATGGGAGAACAAGGTATGAAGTTTGAATTCGAAGAATTTTCAAATGTGGAAGATGTATTTCTGTATTTAGTATCGATCGCCCCGCCCATGAAACAAGTCCTGCCTGTAAGCTCATACAGGGGTTATGTCTTCTCGGTCGTACCGTTGACGCCCCTATCGGGAGATGTATTAATGATGGTCTATACAAAGGCCAATCTTGATCCAGGGATGGTGGAATTTGATATTTCGACTAAAAAATATAAGACTGTAACTGCGGTTGAAAGAGCAGATAAAAACTATTTTATCGTGTTAACACCGGCCAAAGCTAGCTTGGCAGACAATGCAATTGAATATCTAGATTCTGGAAAATAATTAATTATTGTTTCAGCAGCCAACCACACACGTAAATTCAAAAGAATTTAGAGCTGAGGCGGAGGAGTTTTGGTCACAGATCTCTCCCTTGAATATCTCTCGACGATATCCTCAGGTAACTGACCATTGAAAAGCTCCTTTGACAATCCCTTTAAGTATCTCATAACAGCCCATGTCCCCGCTTTTATTAGGCATGCCATAAATATTTTCATCGCTGGTCCATAGGTCTTATTTCTAACAATAATAGGAATAATGTCGTTGATCACTCGGAGATTGTGTTCCCAACATTTCCAGAACAGTGTAAACTGTGACTCGTTTAAGTTGCCAAAGTGCATCGAATTCCTCTCAGAGAAATCTTGATACAGTAGCGGTGCAACTAGACCTCTCATATTTGTCTCTTTAAAATCCTTGATGAGGTCGATAGTATATTGGGTCTCATCGGGGGTTTCATCGGGCCATCCAATAATTAGAGTCAAAGCAGGAAACCAGTGATTGTCATTTAAGATTTTACAACCCTCTCTTACAACTGCTCCCCATTCTTCTGGTTGATATGGCTTTGTTTTTATACCTAGATGTTTTTTGACCATTCTTGGCGCTACAGTTTCAACGCCTAAATTGGTGGCAAGCCACCTACCGTTTTTGTGCATATCGTTTATTTCTGATAAATCTTTGATGAGATTGGGCGAACATGCCACTGCAGATAGCGTCATGTGCGTTGTACCTATAAAGTTAGCGCCTACTGATTTGAGTCCTTTCCACAAATCGACGATCGCATCAGCATTAGGGACAAAGTCTTTATTATCGCATCCGTAAAGCAACATTTCATCCGACTGTAGCCATATTGAGTCAAAACCATATTTCAAGTTGATTCTTGCTTCTGTTTGTAATCGTTCTAATGGAATGTCTTTTTTCGAACGTTTGTTTACATCGCAAAAGTCACATCCTCTTCCACAACCACGCATTGCCTCTATCAACGAATTTATAGTTGGACCTCGAATAATCGGTATATTCTCTATATTTCTGACATATGTATGAAGTAACTCGGGGGCATCGCCCGACTCCAGATCATGAAATAGGTCAAGCGCAAGCTCATCAGCCTCACCTATGACTACTGTATCTATACCATGAATTTTCATTCTGTCGGGTTTTGCGAGCTCCCAAGCACCGTTGCCTCCGACCACTACTTTGAAATTATATTTCTTTTTTAGCTGGATTATGGAAGCACACATCTTTTTAAATTTCATAGCCACATAGGACAGCTTTTCTGGCGACATGGTAGTTGTCACTGGTGCCATTCCGAGCGGATCCATTACATTGATTCCAACTACTTTTGTCTGCGGTCCTATGCATTTGTTGAGCATATCCGGATGTGCTAAGAAAACATCCTCTCGCTGGTACTCTTTTAAGAGGGCGGATTCTATTCTTCTTAGTCCGCATTGTGCGACCTTTACTTCTCCTGTGTTTTGGTTTGTTTCAACACTAGGACAGAACAGCCTGTCAAACACAAATTCAGGAATGAGCTCATAAGGCCCACATGCTATGAAACCATACAGGAAATTTCCTCTGTAGTTGGTCATTAGACTTCGATCTGCTGTTAAAACTATATGTTTCCCGGCTGTCATTTCTTTACGTGTCCTCCCTTATTCGGTCTAGCATTGAGTATAAATCTATTGCTATGATCAATAACTTTGTACCAAATAATCCAAAAGCGGTTGGCCTTAGTAGAGACCCCTTCTATGTCCTTTGATTAATACTGATTTTAGTTGTCTGTGGTCAAGAGTATATAGGGCATCTAAAAACGTGGCCCAGACGAAGCCATCGTGCTCAGTAGAAAGTCTAACCCTCTTGGTTGACGTAGTGGCAAAGTAAAATCTAACTTCCTTATCAGATTTCATACCATCTGCTTTAAAGTAAGAATATCGGATCTTGCCAACGTAGGATTGGACATCCAAGGAGCTTATGCCAGTTTCCTCGAAGACTTCACGTAGCAGCGTCTGGATTTCTGTTTCCCCTTTTTCCTTATGGCCTTGTGGAAATCCCCAAAAGCCTCTTCTATTTCGGAGCAGGAGAAACTCTGAGGATTCTGTATTTTCAGGTGAAGTTTGGTACTTTATTACCGCTCCAATAGACTGCTCCAGGGCCACTCCCTTCCATTGTTCAAAGAAATCAGATGGTTATAATCTTGTTTCTTTGCGTTAAAATTATTAATAACCAATTAAAACTGTTCAATTGCGGCGAGGGCCGGTCGTCTAGTCCGGTAGGATACGGCATTGGCATTGCTGAGGTCGTGGGTTCGAATCCCACCCGGTCCATTTTTAAGGAAATGCATGCCCAATCTACATGATTTTCTTCTTTCTTAAACGTGCAGAAAAATAATGCGCTCGTTATGTGCGGGCTGGTATTTGTATGACATTCCGTGAAAGTTCCGCTAAACGGCTATTGTATAGCAAAGGGTTGTAGTCAATAAAATAGCGTATTGATGGATGAGCGAATTGGAATCTAGACGCAACATAGAGAAAAACATACGCCCGCTCGACATTTATGAAACTAAACTGCCCGCTTGGATATACATATACATGTAACATAACATAACATAACAAAGGGTACACTGTAAGATGACAAAATTTAGTATCCAAGCAGCACACGAGCAAGTTAATCCATTAGGATTACTTGATGATGTCCATGACATGGAAAGCAATGGGATTGAGAGATGTTGGACAAGTGACCACTATATGCCGTGGTGTGATACTGGAGCTTCAGGCGGGGCCGCTTGGCCATGGCTCGGTGCTGCATTGGCCAGAACGAACACAATCACCATCGGCACTGGCATCACTCCGCCAATACTTCGGTATAATCCTGCTGTTGTTGCACAGGTTTTTGCAACTTTAGGCTTCATGTTCCCAGACCGAGTCTTTTTGACAGTCGGTCGGGGAGAGGCATTAAATGAGGTACCTTCAGGAAATCGTTGGCCATCTAGCCGTGAGAGATTTGAAAGGTTGAAGGAAGCTATACAGATAATCAAGACCCTGTGGGAAGAAGATTGGGTGAGTTTTAAAGGCAAATATTACGAATTGAAAGATTCGAAGCTTTATACAAAGCCTAAGGCACCTATTCCGCTATATATAGCAGGTCTCGGCCCACAGTCGGCTAGACTCGCAGGAGAACAGGGAGATGGATTTGTCACTAACGAACTTAATGTAGATAAAATCAAAAACAAAATATTTCCTGCTCTAAAGGAAGGAACAAACGCGGTAGGGAAAGATTACGACTCCGTGCAAAAAATATTGTTTATCCCCGGCTCGTATGACGAAGATAAACAAAAAGCATTAAGGTCAATATCTTTTTGGAAAGGATCAATGATAAAAGCGTTCTTTGACGTAGACGTACACGATCCGAGACAAATCGAGGAAAACGGGAAAGTAGTCGGCGACGATACGATGCAAAAAATGTTGCTAGTCTTGTCAAGTCCAAAAGAGGCTATCGAGAAGCTCCAGCCATATGTTGATGCTGGGTTTACAGAAATTGTTATTACAAACTCTAGCCCGGACCGACAAAAAATGGTGAAGTTGCTTGCAAGAGAAGTTATACCTCATTTCAGTTAAGCCGCATTGCATATTACGAACTCAAAAGGATTGGTGGTTATCGCTGGGATTGTTCCAGTTCGTGTCCTCAAGATTCGAATTTTTCTAATTACACTCATACATAGGATAGTATCGTCAATATGAAATACTCTGATAGCCGCTACCTTCTGTCGATATTAATCAATATGACGGCTAATCTACATACCAGCGAGCTCTTCAAAATGAGTTAAAAATAATTTTTCAATAGCTTACTCAGAGATCTATATCTAACGCTGATGCTTATATAAATGAACTTTACATACTCAAGAGTTGTTAAGTTTATAGAAAAGACAACGAAATACAAATTACAAGAATAAAGAAGTGTTTAATAAAGTGGAAAAATTTTCGAAAATATTAGTTGCAGTCGATGGCTCAGAACAATCAATGCGGGCGGCAGACTATGCAATTGAATTAGCAAAAAAATATGACGCTGAGCTTGTCGCGTTAACGGTTTCTCATATCCCACTCTCTTCGTACGGATTTGGATCTCGTCCAGATGCCGTAAAACACGAAAAGGAAAAAGAGACATTAGAATCAAAAAAATGGTTTCATGATATAGAAGAAGCTGCAAAAGAAAAGAATATTCCATTGAAAACAGACCTCGTTGATAGTCAGATGTCAGTCGAAGGAACAATAGTGGAATATGCCGAAAGCCAGCACATTGACCTCATACTCATCGGAACTACCGGGAGGTCGGGCTTTAAGAAGCTGCTCCTTGGAAGCGTAGCATCAGGTGTGGTCAGTTATGCAGTTTGCCCGGTGATGGTGGTCAAGTAAGCGCCAACAAGTTATACGCATTTAATTTTTATACCAATATCTACTATAAAACGTAGAGCCTGTTTAGGATCGGCCACTGCAGATCTGAACTTAGACTCGAAATTTTGATTACTAGGGTTTAGCTTGCAATCTGTGTTGTCTAGCGGAGTTTAAATCGAAATGAAAAATCTCGTTTATGAGCGTATTTGCATCTTTGAAGACGGTTCTTGACATATTGGTTATATACTCAGCTAAATTTAATACTGAGACTGAATCGAGTGGCATGTTTTCACTTGTTTTTAAAGTTGATATCAGCTGGTTCAATAATATGAGCTGATCATCGATATAAATGACCTTGTCGATCAACGGTTGATACAAATCATAAATATCCTTTTCGTTCAATACTTGCTGTTTTGATGATTTTTGTATTTTACCAAGTTTCTTATTATTGCTTTTCTCAAGGTTTAGTATAGCGGCCGTGCATATTTACGGTTCTCAACTATTAAAAAAGATCATGTTAATGATAGTAGACTTGGAACTAAATCAATTTGAGTTAAGTATTTGATTAGGTGCCTAACCGACAAAAATATAGAGTTAAAAAACAGCTTTAAACTATGAGCCAAGACCGAACTGGGAGAGAGGCCTCCTATCATACAAGCCCGTAAGGTTCTACTTACTAGAATATTCCGTATGGCAATAATATACATGAAAGCTTCAATCCAACCTAAACTTGGTTCTTGGAGCCTTAACAGTTTGGTTAGAGACCCAAATGGCACTGAATTCAAAGAGTTTCTTGAGACTATTAGAAAAAATGTCTTGGAATTTGAAAGAATAGAGACTATTCTTGAAGATCAAATTTCTATTTGAGTTTCAGAAACTACTATACTTGATCGAAGATAGCATCGAGAAAATGAGCATTGCTAGCGGCTATGCTCACCTTCGATACGCCGCTGACAGCTCGTCAAATGACGCCGCGTCGCTGGTGACAAGAATTGATATGCGAGAGGCAGAGGTTAGTAACCGGCTATTATTCTTTGATCTTTGGTTTAAGAAGAAAATTAACCCAAATGACATCTGAGACGGCTTAGTTTATTACAAATCGCGTATATCACTTTAATAGTAAGTTACAGGTCGTAATAATCAGAAATGCAGAAATTACTAACAATGTGCATTAGCTATGATTATTTAGCTTTTTTCCATATAGCGTAGCAAAGAGTCTCCATACCGACCTTTTTCGATCTTTTTGAATTCCTCAGATAATTTTAAAATATCGTTTTCAAATATATGACGCAAGCTTTTGTTGTAAATTGCTGCTGCTGGATGGACTGTTAAGAAATATCGTTGGCCTTTGTGCACTATGATTTTACCTCTGCTTGCAGTTATTGATTTTCCTCCTAGAATTGATGCATACGCAATACTTCCGAGTATACATATGATCTTTGGTGACAAGAGTAAAATCTGTCTTTGGAGATACGGCCGGCATGCTATGCGTTCGCCTTGCTCAGGTACTCTATTGCCTGGTGGCCTACATTTTACTACGTTCGTTATGAAAACGTTTGATCGTTCTAGTCCTGCTTTTTTCATAGCTTCATCCAAAATTCGTCCTGCGGCTCCTACAAAGGGTTTGCCTTTTAGATCTTCGTTCTTTCCAGGGGCTTCACCGATGAACATTAATTTGGCTGATACTTGTCCTTCACCCGGCACAGCATTCTTTCTTGTTCTCGAAAGTTTGCAAAGTGGACATCCAACGACTTCACTAGCAATTTTTTCCAGGGAATCAATTTTCATCCTCAATCCGTCTGATCTTGAAGCTCATTCAGCCCTTTTTTATTTTACGTCGAGCATTTAATGTATCGCCGATTACAACTAGCTGAATAAAGAGATAGATAATATTCCAAAACCTAGCACATACTCTATTGAACTGGAGCATAATTTTTTATGAGTAGCTATCCGTTATAATCAATGAATAGGTTTGTTTACGGGAATTATCGAAGGCACAGGCTCGGTAAAATCAATATCTAAAATGAAATTTAAAAAACATCAACAGCACTCAGATCTAAAACTAACCATTTGTCTTGGTCGTCTGAGTAAAAATCTCAAAGTTGGTAATAGTGTAAGTATAGACGGAGTCTGTCTCACCATTACAGCACTACACAATGACAAAGCCGACTTTGACTTGGTTGAGGAAACCACCAACCGTACGTGTCTGGGCTCGTTAAACGTTGGAGATAAAGTAAATGTTGAAAGGAGTTTGCGGCTGGGTGATAGACTGGAGGGACATTTAGTTCTTGGACATGTAGACACAACCGGAATGATCGAAGATATAGATAAATCACATTCTCAAATAAAGCTGTGGATTAGAGTAAAGGATAAAGAATTGTTGCGTTCAATTGTTAGCAAGGGCTCGATAGCAATAAATGGAACCAGCCTGACAGTCGTCGATATAGCAACTCGTTCATTTTCTGTAGTCCTTATACCTCATACTGCATTACTTACAAGCCTAGGAGCGAAATCTGTTGGTGATCTAGTCAATATAGAATCAGACATAATTAGCAAGTACGTCTCTAGTATACTACCAAAAAATTAGTATCGACTCGAAAATTAGTAAACTATATAATAACATTTGACCAAAGCTATTTTGGTTGTCCTCAATCGAAGAAGCATGTACAGCATTGCGAAGCGGCAAATTCGTTCTTATTCATGACGATGAGACACGGGAGAATGAAATAGACATGGTACTTGCTGCAGAATATATCAGGCCAAAACATGTAGCTACAATCAGAAACGAAGCAGGCGGTCTTATCTGTCTCGCTATTTCAAATTATGTTGCATCACAGCTGGGTCTTCCATATATGCACGACATACTTCGCGGGCTTTCAACAGTTAACCAAGTTTTCTCAAAATTAATTAGTGGCAAGTCGCCATATGGTGACAAACCAGCTTTTTCAATTAGTGTAAATCATCGCAATACATACACGGGTGTCACAGACGCAGATAGAGCGATGACCATATCCTCAATGGCAAAAATATGTAGAAACATCGATTGTGGAGGGATAGAAGAATTCGGGAATAGTTTTAGGGCACCTGGTCATGTGCCGCTCTTAATTGCCTCCAAGGGACTTATCCATGAGAGGACTGGCCATACTGAACTCTGCATCTTTTTGTCCCATTTGGCAGGTATTACTTCTGCGGTTGTAATATGCGAAATGTTGGACCATGTTACCTATAACGCATTGTCATCAGAAGAGGCCAAAAAATACGCCGCCAGGAATGATATTCCGCTCATCGAATCGAGTCAACTTAAAAAAATCCACATCAAGCAAGTTTGATGCAGAAAATTGGAATCGGATACGGAAATACGTATTGCCATAGTGGCCTCTGAGTTTAATAGGCGGATCACATCTCAGATGCTTCAAAGGGCTCAGGCTCAGGCCAGAAAAGTTAATGCTACTGTTAAGTATGTGTGTTATGTGCCAGGTTCATTTGATATGCCGTTAATAATACAACAGCTTCTTAAAAAGAAAGATGTTGATGCTGTAGTGGCCTTGGGTGCAGTGATCAAAGGTGAAACGGGGCATGACGTAATAGTGGCCGAAAATGCTGCCAGGCTAATCGCGGACCTATCAGTGAAGCACGATAAACCAGTGGCACTAGGAATTACAGGTCCTGATATGACATTTGAGCAGGCGCTAGCTAGAACAAAAGTTGTTCCTCTCCGTGCCGTGAATGCTGCAGTTAATATGGTCATTAGAATCAAAAAGCTAAGATATGCAAAACCTAGTTCAGCAGCTAAAGTGATAACAATAGATTGACAATCCAGATTACAATAGTAAGGATTGACGGCTATGGCGCATGGACACTTGGACTAGGCAGCGACAGAGAAGCGGCTCTGCAAATGCTTCAAGCAAAAGTATACTATGACTTGCAACGCTTATTTTCAGAGCTCGGCTGTCTAGTCTATCCAAACAGGTTTGATGAATACTTTGTAATAAGCAGTGGTCTTACTCTCCAAAAGCACCTACAGATTCAGGCAGAACTTGGAAAGTTGTATAGCACATTAAAGCTGTCAATGGCTATCGGAATAGGCAAAACACCGTTTGAGGCAAATATGCGTGCTTTTAGGGCAAGAAAGCAATGTCTAGCCTTGGACAAAAGGCGTAGCATCTTTGGCAAGCAAGGAACTTCCCGACACAGCCTCAACCAGAACGCAATCAAATATAACAATAATATCGTCCAAATAATGCACATTGACGTCAATGATTCTACGGAACTCACCTCGAGATTGTCGCCCTATGAAGTTACAGCACTGGTTTCGAAGATCGGGCTATTACTATCACAAAGATTTCTCAAAAAGGGTGCCATAACCTTTTTCATAGGCGGAGACAACTTTATGGTCGTTTCAAATGGGACCACGAAGCAAGCCGCAAGAAGAATTATTCAAATGGTAAGCCAAGACACTGGAATCAAATTAAATTGTGGAATAGGCACTGGCAGGACAGGCAGAAAAGCAGCTCAAGCCGCAACGAAGGCTCTTGATACTATAAGAGATCTGAGGAATGCAGGAAAGATCCTGCCCTTTTACGAGATAAATTGTCTTTGATAATTGAAGACGCAAGTTTGCTCCTTGGTAGAGAATTGACATTTGTGAACCAGGGATTTATAGAAATCAGCAGAAACGGGATTATAACTAGAGCTGGTGTTAAAAATAATTCGAAACAGAACAGTGTCGCGAAGGGGAGAGACGTCGACTCTAATAACAAGAGAATTAATGCAGAAGAATTTCTTGTAATTCCGGGATTTATAAACGCCCATACCCATATAGGTGACTCGATTGGAAAGGATCTGGGAATTGAATCAGGGCTCGAAGCACGGGTCCATCCTATTTTTGGAATAAAGCAGTCAATTTTAAAAAATACCAGACACGAGTATCTCAGATCCTTTATGAGAAATTCTGCGATTTCCATGATGAAAAAGGGCATAACTGCATTTGCGGATTTCAGAGAAGGAGGGGAAGAAGGAGTACGATTATTAAGAGATTCAATAGCTGGTCTACCCATTAAATGTCTAGTGTTAGGCAGGATTGAATCTTACTTTCACCCCAAAAGAAAAATGACAATCTATTCCTCGAGAACAAAAAAAACTCTAAAACAAAATAAAGCAAATTTAATAAGAACAGTAGGTCTGACGTCAGAACAATTACAGGAGGCTCGGCAAGTTTTGCTGATGTCAGAGGGGCTTGGATTGAGCGGTGCAAATGAGAATTCCGATGAATCACTAAAGCAGTATCATTGTTTAATAGAACAACAGAAGAATATCAATGGAAGGACTTCAAAAAGACCGTTGCTCTCAATTCATGCCGCTGAGTCCAAAGAAACCACCAAGTTTTCTAGATTAAGAACCGGAAAGACTGAGGTAGAACGGATCATGCACTATTTGAAGCCGCATTTTATTGTTCACATGACAAATGCAACTGAAGGAGACTTTGCCTTACTGGCGAGCCACGGCTGCGGAATCGTTATCTGCCCTCGGGCAAATGGTGTGATCGGCGTTGGTATCCCCAGAGTCGCAAAAATGCTAAAGAGAGGATGCAAGATTGCCATAGGAACGGATAATGTCATGTTGAATTCTCCTAATATTCTAAGGGAAATGGATTATATTTGGAAGGTATCCAGGGCTACAGAAGAAGAGGAATTTTTAAGTCCACGACATATTCTGAAGTTTGCAACTGTTAATGCTGCAGATATTCTTGGATTAAACTCAGGCTATATTGATCGCGGACGGGCCGCGGACTTGATATTCATTGACAAGAGGCATATCGATTTGTATCCAATACATAATGCATATGCTTCGATAATTCATAGAGCTAGTCAAGACTCTATAAGAGCTGTAATGATAAATGGAAAATTTATAGATGTACTCTAGTCCGACGGTCAAGATTAATGCTGCAATGACAATTGACGGCAAGATTGCCACTCGCTCCGGCGACTCTAAGATCTCTTCAAGACATGATCTAAATAGAGTTCACGAGCTGCGATCATCAGTGGACGCAATTATGGTGGGTATATCGACTGTTCTCGTTGACGACCCCTTGTTATCCGTTAGGCTGCCAAAAAGACTTGGTGTAGATCCAGTCAGAATTATAATAGACAGCACGGCAAGAATACCACTTACGTCTAGGATCTTGAGTAGTGCGCAGAATCGCTTTACTATAGTTGCCGTAACAAATAGAGCACCTGCGAATAGGATTAAGAAAATAGAACAATGTGGTGCAATGGTAATAGTAGCAGGAAGTCGAGTTGTTGATTTGAAAAATCTCTTATCAACTGTGCGCAATATAGGAATACACACAGTTCTTGTTGAAGGAGGCGGAGAGCTAAACTGGTCCCTTGTCAGACAAGGACTAGCATCTGAGTTGATTGTGACAATAGCGCCGCTAGTAGCTGGGGGGAGAACTGCCACGACTTTGGTTGAAGGGGAGGGATATAGACAAATTCGGAAAGCTGCAAAAATGAATTTAACAAATCTGACAAGCCAAAGGAACGGCGAAGTAGTCTTATATTATCGGTTGAGATCATCTGCTCATAAATCAAGTAACATGCTGTAGGACCAATTCCATTAATTATGCGAAAACCTAATGAGGTATTATTTGCTCGAGTATGCCACTAGGATGACTAGTCTATGGAACGTAAAATACGATTGTACATTTGTTATTTTATCGGATTTATTGATGCATTGACATCAAACAAATATGCACAATGTCATATTCCTATAACTTTATACTGATCAACTAATGTATGAGTAACCGGTTAGTGAAGATGTTTATTCTCAGTTATCAGAATATATTTATCATGCACTCACAATGATATTTGGGATATAGTTTCATGAGTGGACCAGAGTCGTCAGCAGACCAGACCATAAAATTAAGAGAAGTATGCCGCAATACTATTGACTTGTCACCTAAAATTCGTTACGTGGGTATAATTAACAGATTCGGTCGGACGCTAGCTGGACAACTACGAAAAGGAGTTGTACCACTATTCAAGCCTGAAGAGGCTAGGAACGATTTTTTTCTCGAAGCAACTAGAACCCAGCTCAGAAAAACCTTTGAGAATTCTATAGGAAAAACATACTATACACTGACTGAAAATGAAAAAGTGAAGATACTGACAATAGACAAAGACGACATTTTTTACTACGTGACGTTAGATAGCGATGCATCTAAAGAAGAAGTATCAAGTATAATCGAGTTAATTAGAAATTCAATATACAATAATAATAAGTGATAAATCAAAAAATTCCTATTTCTTGCTGCTAATATATATATGCATCCTATTTTACAAGATAGAAGTCAGTCTGTCTTTGGTCAAGCAACGAAAGCGGAATCAATTCTTGTACCTATAGCCTCAGCAATAAACCAATACAAGCGCCTATTTTATTGACCAGATCATTTTGCAAAAGCCCTAAGTTTTCCGCGCATCTCTTTGTCGTTAAAAATAGCAGGATGATGTGGGTCTGCCAATATAACTTCATACCACAAGTACCTGCCATCTTTGTGTAGATAGTACGATCCTAATACCTCCAAATTAGGAAATTTTTCCCTAACCCTGTTCTCTGCGACTTTACGCATATTGATACCCTGCTTTATATGAACTACACCAAAGTGTTTTGGTCTTCTACCTGACACAGGCCTTTGCTTTCTCATGCCTCCCCTACCTACTCTAATCCGAATTACGACAATACCCTGCTTCGCCTTGTAGCCTAGCCTTCTCGCACGGTCAAGTCTGCTGGGTCTGTTAATATTGTGAACGACCTGTTCTGTTCTCCAGACGACTGCTTTAGATTTCAATACATCATTATTGGATTTCCACATGTTAGCCCATGTAGCAGTCATATAGTTATGCATAATAACTTCTAACTGGCACCGCCCTTAATATCTGTATATAAAAACGAATTGGAAATGTATTTTGAATTAAGTTTCAGAAATCAATTGTTCCTCTTCCCAGAGGTTCCTTGCAGACGTTAGTATGATTACTTGCCTAAAAATTCAAATATCTACATGTTGAGCCCGCTACTAGGGTTCTCATAGCCTGCGAGTGCCTGAATAACTTTCTCTGCAATTACGGTAGATGCTAGTTGTTGCGCCTCCCGGGTTTGTGACCCTATATGAGGAGTACAAATTACATTTGGAAGTTCTATTAACATCCTGTTAGTTGGTGGTTCTATTTCGAATACATCAAGCGCCGCACCTGCAATTTTTCTCTCTACAAGTGCACTATACAACGCATTTTCATCAATTATCTGTCCACGTGAGGTGTTTATGATAAAGGCAGTTTTTTTCATCTTAGAGAATCTCTCTGCATTGAACATATGTTTTGTTTCCTGAGTTAGCGGTACATGACTTGTGATAAAGTCTGCACTTTCTACCAAGGTATCAAGATCAGTGATAATTAAGCCAACTTCCTTGACAAAATCCCTATTTATAGGATACAAGTCATAACCAATCAAATTCATTCTGAGAGCTCTTGCAATACGTGCTACGTTTCGACCTATATTGCCGACGCCGACGACGCCAAGATATTTACCTTTGAGCTCTACTCCGCTTAGGTTATTTTTAACCCAATGGCCCTTTTTCGTTTCTGAATCTGCATAAGGTATAGATCTAGCAAGACTTATCATGTGACCTATCGCCAATTCGGACACAGCATTTATTGCTGCTTCGGCGGCATTGATAACACGAATATTTCTCGTTTGAGCCGTATCCTGGTCTATATTGTCCAACCCAACTCCGACCCTGGCAATAATTTTAGCATTGGTTGCAGCATTGATAACTTCTTTAGTGATCTTTGTTCTGCTTCTAACAATTATGACCTGATAATCCTTTACTCTAGAAACTAATTCATCGCTGGTTATATCTGGCATGTAATCAACCGTCATTCCTGCAGCGCTTAAGCTGTTAATGCCTACTTGGTCGATCGAATCACAGACAAGGGCTTTGCCGCTAACTTGCATAAGCCCTGAGAATGTGTATGCTCATATATTAGCTGTTGCCTATGCTCGACCAGTTTCAATCTTCCACAAATACTCGAGGTTGATGATACAATCTTCCAAACAGGGAGCCAAGATATTTTATAATAATACATGTAACTATATTCGCAATGTCCCAATGAGTAACTATATCATGAAAATTACGCGAACCGGACTTGTAAATCAAATATACTGGAAGCGGATATATTATGCTAAACTAAGAAGGGATTGGGCGAAAGGATCTAAAATTGTTTTCATAGCAAAGACAGAGAATTCAGAGGAGGCATTTGTTGGTTTAGGAAAAATAAAAATAATCTATGGATTATCTGGGCTGGACGTACACGAGAGCAAAGACTTCCTCAAAAACAACTATTATTCAAAGATCGTATTCGATACAATCGTGAGATTTCTTCCCGAAATAGTACTAACTCATCGCATGAGATTCACCTCGAGTAGCAAGACTGAACATCCGTTGCTAGATGGCGCATATCTTTCAGATTCAGAAGTATCAATGATTGAATCTCTAGCAAAAATCACGATTGTAAATTAAATTAAATGCTACTGGCGCGAAATTTTAATTCACATTACCTTGTTTCTGGCAACCAATCGGCCCTGCTCACACCATTCAAATACCTTCACTATTATTATTATTATTCTCGTCGTCATGTCCTACTATAGAATTGATAAGGATTCGCTTGGAGAAGTACAAATTCCCCAAGAACATTATTACGGCCCATTTACGGCTCGTGCAATGCAACAGTACAAAGTGACCGGCCAAAGAGCACATCCAAATCTGATCAGAGCTTATGTTATGATAAAACGGTCTGCTGCACTGGCAAACGAAGAACTCGGAGCCGTTGACGCCTCGAAGGCCAACGCAATACTCAAAGCTTGCGACGAAATCCTTGAGGGTAAACTTCTTGATCAATTTGTTCTAGATGCAATAAACTCTGGTGCTGGAACTGCATTTAATATGAACTCAAATGAGGTAATTGCTAACCGCGCTTTGGAAATTTTGGGGAGAAGGAAAGGAGAATACACAGTCATAAGCCCGAACGATCATGTAAATATGTCACAGTCTAGTAATGACACGTTTCCTACTGCCATGCATGTGTCTATTTTGATGAATATGCAACCCTTGCTATCATCGGTTGACACCCTTATTGAATCACTGGATAAGAAATCAAGCCAGTTCGAAAGCTACATAAAAATAGGAAGAACTCATTTGATGGATGCCATCCCAGTTACCGTCGGCGCTGAATTCAAGGCTTTCTCATACTCGCTTAAAAAAGCAAGACAAAAGATAGCAATGTCCCTAGAAAACCTAGAATATGTGGCTCTAGGAGGAACAGCAGTAGGCAGCGGTGCTAACTCGCCAAAAGGGTACAGAGAACTTGTTGTTAAGCACCTATCAGAAGCGTCGGGTTTGAACCTAAAGCCATCACCAAATCTGTATTATTCGTTGCAAAGCAAATTTGACATAGCCAATTGCTCATCTGCTCTTCGCAATCTTGCGCTTGAGTTAATCAAAATTGCAAATGATCTTAGGTTAATGGCGTCTGGACCGGATGCGGGACTAAATGAACTGTTAATTCCTGCCGTTCACGCGGGCTCTTCTATAATGCCCGGAAAAGTTAACCCTTCTTTGGCCGAGTGTCTAAATATGATATGTTTCAATGTAGTAGGTAATGATCTTTCCGTAGCGATGGCGTCGCAGGCCGGTCAGTTTGAACTTAACGTTATGCTTCCTGGCATGCTAAAGTGCATGTTAGAATCTACCGACATGCTCAAGAATTTTCTCCCTATATTCTCCTCAAATATGGTAGACAATCTAAAAGTTAATTCAGAAAAGATTGCTGAAAATGTCGAAAAAAGTCCAATACTTGTCACACTTTTGAATCCGTATATTGGATATCTTAAGGCCGCGGAAATATACAAGGAATCGATAAACTCAAAGAAGCCCATCAGGGAGTTGATCCTTAGCAAAGGCCTCATGACAGAGAATGACATAAACAAAGCATTTTCTAAAGAAAGCTTTCTGGGACTAAAATAGCCTAGCCAAATTGTGATAACTATCAACTTTAGTGACACAAGTTCTATACCAAGAAGTTACGCATCCGTCAGCAAATTATCAATCGATTTATAGGGTCGGAGCACCAGTTTGGGTTTGTGTATTAAAGTAATTAGTTCATTTGAGCAAACTGGCAAACTGCAAGAAATGACCCAATTATACTGCTTCATTGTCTAAGGGCATTCCATACATGCGTCAGTTGATGAAGAGTGTTATTGCTAGCCAGAGACCGAGTGCTGGGCAGTGTTTTCGTCCCGAAAAGAACGGCTAGCGTGTTGAATAAAACTCATATATCAATTGCCATGCAATCAAGATACTGATCGTGATGGATCGAAATTTTAATGAGCCTTCGTCCGCGAAAGCAAAGATCAACCTTCGCAAACGATACAACCGGATGGTCGTGATAGATCTGAAAAAGCGCGCGGTCCTTCGTAATTTGGTGAAGCAAAACACATACTGTGAACACAAACAGGTCTACACACATGCGAATGCTATTTGCAGGCGAATGTCCTCTTCTTATGAGGAGGGAAGAATTTCGGCACAACAGGCAGCAGACCTGATGATTGAGGCGCATGATCAAATGAGCCATCGTGGACTACCTAAAGACGTGGTTGCTGCAGAGATGAACAAGCGTTTGAACAAATTGGAAGGAGCTGGACAAAATGCCAGCTTTGAAGTCACAATGGCAAACGTGAGTTATGCCAATAACGCTGTTGACAAACAAAATGGAAATAGCAAACTTAGCGATGACCCGGATTTGGACAAATATTCCGAGAGTTATTGGGCCGAGGTTATATAAACAAATGACCATATGACCTCTCGTTTTATCTAGTATTCATTTGAAGATTACAAAGATACAGATAATGTAATGACAATTTTCAATATCAAATTATTCCTCTAAATTAAAAGATAGTTTTAATACACGATTCATTTTACTGTAAAATTGTAATTACTTTTTGCGTAACAGACACCTCATAGGCACTTCTTTATCAAGAAACGGAAACTATTCTTACCAGTGGGCTTGCGCTCATATGAAGATACTTGATAAAATTACAAACAAGTATTTGAAGACAAAACCGTTGTCGGGTTATAGGCTAGGGTTCTGCCTGCATGTCACAAAAGAGACGGCTGTACTAGTGATGTCTGCAAAACAGCTGGGAGCAGAGATAGCCATTTGCTCTGCGAATCCGCTTTCGGTTCAAGATGATATAGCCTCTTTTCTGGGCTCGGAAGGAGTAAAAGTTTTTGCCTGGAAGGGCGAAACATTCAAGGACTATAAAAATTGTATGAAATTGGTCCTGCAATTTAAGCCGGATATTATCACTGATGATGGCGCGGAATTACACGTTATGGCATATAGATGTAAAGCAAAAAATATAATTGGTGGAACAGAAGAAACAACTTCTGGCATAAAGAGGTTAAAATCACTAGAATCGAAAAGTCTGTTACCGTACCCTGTAATAAAGGTAAATGACGCTAAGACGAAGCATATGTTTGACAACAAATATGGTACAGGTCAGAGCACAATAGACGGTATTCTAAGATCCACTGGAATATTCTTGGCAGGAAAACACATCGTTGTATGTGGTTATGGATGGGTAGGAAAAGGACTAGCTTTAAGAGCCCGAGGGATGGGGGGCATAGTCACGGTTACTGAGGTTGACCCCTTCAAGGCACTTGAGGCACAGATGGATGGATTCAACGTAAGCAAATTATCAAACGTGGCCCCACTGGGCGACATCTTTATCACGTGTACCGGCCAAACCCATGTCATTAGACAGGAACACATTAAGAAAATGAAGAATGGCGCAGTGCTTGCAAATGCCGGACATTTTGATGTAGAGATTGATATCAATTACATATACACGAAAGGTAGCCCTCCGATTACGGTAAGACCAAATGTTGAATCGATAACAATATCTGGAAAGAGTATATTTCTCCTGTCAAAGGGCAGAGTAGTCAACTTGATAGGAGCTGAAGGCCATCCTCCTGAAATAATGGCATTGTCTTTTGCAAACCAATTATTGTCTATAATATACATTCTTAATAACTATCCTAAAATGCGGAATAAGACATACGATGTTCCCAGCGAAATTGACTATGATGTTGCTAAGTATGCTCTTGAATCGATGAATATAAAAATTGACTCGATGACCGAACGCCAAATTTTATATCACAGTGAGTGGGAATGATGAAATTTCGAATTGGCTAAGTTCGGCACAAAAACATTAAAGAATCATGCATTATAATGCCATTACAATGTCGTTCAAATCCTCGATATATACAGAGACCAAGTACAACTTCGGATCTTCCATGCATTTCTTTACCAGTACAATTAAGCTCTAAAATAGAACAGTGCATCAAATGCTACAGCGATAAATACTATAATCAAATAGGGAGCAGTCACTTTATAAGCCTTCCAGGCAAATTCAGGGGTGGGGTTCCTCAGTAGTTTATAATGATATATCAACATCAGAGACCCAGCGATGGCAGCGATTATGGTATACAAAAAACCCAGACCAAATATGTAAAGAGATAAAGAATATGGAACTAAAATTGCAGTATTAGCCAAAATATATGCAGCTGTCCTTTGATTTCCGATTAGCACCGGCAGCATCGGAACATGAACATTAGCATACTCCTGACGCGCTCTGATAGCTAAGCACCAGAAGTGCGGGGGTGTCCATAGAAAGACGATCCAGCCTATTAAGAAACCTAGCAAGTTTACCGATCCAGTTGCAGCAGCCCATCCAGCCATCGAGGCAGCACTTCCTGCGAACCCGCCGATCACGATATTCCAAGCGTTAGTTCGTTTAAGCCATCTTGTATATATTATTACATAGAAAAATATGCCTAGTGCGATCATAAATGTAGCCACGACATTTAGAGTCAAAGAAGCCACCACAATCGAAATTATACAAAGAGCAATCCCGTAGGCTAGCACATTTCTAGCAGTCAGCCTTCCAGATGGAATAGGTCTCTTAGAGGTGCGATCCATTATTGCATCTATATCCCTATCATAATAATGGTTAAGGGCACTGGAACCCATAGATGCCAAAGCACCTGCAAGGACTAGAAACCCTAACTGATATAAATTAACGTCCCATGCATGACTAGGTGTACTGTCAAACCTAGTTGCAGCTAACATGGAGGTGACAGCAGTGATGACCAAAACTATAACTATTCTTGGCTTTGATACCTCAATGTAATCTCGCACATTCACGGCTGTACAAATACCTTAAAAAAGGTCCTACAAAGTGGCATTTAATTTATTCGGATTCAAGCCGCTTCCGCATCCAAGAACAGAGACAAGTGTTTGGTTAGACTCTTCTTCCTCTTCGTCCACCAGGTTTCCTCGTACTATCGTGAGGTACTGGGGTAACGTCATCGATTCTACCAATCCTGAATCCCGCCCTGGCCAGCGCTCTTATTGCTGCCTGGGCTCCTGGACCTGGTATGCGTGAGCCTGCCCCACCGACAGCTCTAACGCGTATATGCAGAGCATTAATTCCTTTAGATCCGGCTGCTTCGGCTGCTGCAACGGCTGATTTCATAGCTGCATAGGGAGACGACTCGTAACGGTCAGCTGTGACATGCCTCCCTCCGGAGCTAAAGGAGATTGTTTCTGCTCCGCTTATATCTGTAATATGGACAAGCGTATTGTTGTAGCTACTGAATATGTGTGCTACTCCCCACTTGTATCGAGTGATATCATCCGTTTGGGACACGATAGAAGCATATGCGTATACTAGCTTTTATATACTCTTCCTTTTTTCTGGACAGGGGGTACACAGACAGACCGAGATGATGATGATACAGAGCAGTTGGTTGAAAATCTAACTAGGCTTTCTACGATTTATGCTGCGAACTTGTGGACGTAACCGCCTTCCTTAAGATGTAAGCGCCTTCCTCTTTGGCTTAAAACAGAAACTCTGCCCTTTCCTTTTTCTACCCTTCCGATAACAAAAAATTTCAATTTCAATTCTTCTGCTAAGCGTCTGACCTTTTCCAAATTCGTCTTCGATACCGTTGCAATTATTTCATATTCTTCTCCACCATAATACACCAGATCTCTGGCGGTCAGGGCGTTTTCTTGTGCGAACTGTTCTATACCTTTTGCTGACGGCACATTATCTAATATGACATCTACGTGACTCTGTTTTGCTAGCTCGTAAACTGAGGCGGCTAGGCCGTCACTTGAATCAATAGACGATGAAAAAAATTTTGCCATTGAGGTACCGAATATTAATTGTGGTTCTGGCTTGAGGACTGAGTTTATAGCTGTCCTTCTGAATTGCCGTCTTGCGCCAGATTTATTGATTAGAATTTTCAAACCAGAAGACGAATAGCCAAATATTCCAGAAGATATCACGAAATCCCCGGGCTTTGCGCCGTTTCTTTTTGGAATAGGCCTATGGCAAGTCGAAAAACCAGCAAGGTTACAATTAATTACGAGTTCATTGCATCTATTGGTATCTCCTCCTACAATCTCGACCCCAAATTCTGTTGACGCTATTTTAAATCCTCTTGCCAAATCTGCAATTTTAGATTTGGAATAGTTGCTTGGAATCCCGATGGAAATAAGACATAGATATGGCGGCTCGATGCCCTTGGCAGACATGTCGCTAACGCAGGCCACAACACTTTTTCTGGCAATCTGCCATGGCCTCATTGTCGGAGGTACATCTGTGCTTTCTACCAGCATATCAGATTTAAGGACTACGACAACTGTATCCGCAGAAATAGAATCGCTCATTATGTGCCTAAGAGGTAAAAGGGCTACGTCATCATTTTCAGTTTTTATCCTTTTGTTTGGCCGAAGCTTGGATGCAAAAAGTCTAATGATATCCTTTTCATTTAACCTGTTCATATACGGATTGAACCTTTTCGCGTATATCGTTAAATAATGCTCTAGATCTCTCCGTTTTAGATTCAACTGAAATTCTTAGAACATCTTCAGTATTAGATGGTCGAACAAGAGTCCAAGAATCATCATCTATTATAGCTTTGACTCCATCCAAATTGGAAATTTCGGATGATTCTGCCTTCATGACATCTGTCAATCTTTCCATCAGTTTAATATGAATACTAGAACTAACAGGGAGGACCGACCTTACTTGGAGGTATTGAGATGAGATGGCGAGGCATTCATCAACAGTACTCTTACTTAATGATGCAATGATGGCGCTTGCTAGGAAACCATCTCTACACATATTGAAACGTGGCATAACAAAACCAGCACTGCTTCCCTCGCCCCCAGCATCCGAACTGGTGTCGAGCATGGTTTTAACTACATTGGCTTCGCCGACCTTCGAGTAGTACAGGGTGCAACCTTTTTGTTCTATATATCTCTTAACAGATATACTAGTATCTATGCTAGATACAAACTTTTTCATTCCCATGCTAATTGCTCCTGCAATGCAAAGTAAAAGTGTCGAATCGGCACTCAACTTTTGTCCTTTATTGTCGATTACGACTAGGCGGTCGCCGTCTAGATCGAAGGCAAAACCAAAGTCAAGGCTGTTCGAAGACACAAGTGAGCGCAGTTCATTCAATTCGTCGGCCGTCGGATCAGGGCTTCGTGAAGAAATACCTTGAATATCATTGATGGAATAAAAAGAATGACCAAGCTGCTTTAAAAGTACATTGCAATAACCACACGCAGCTCCTCCTCCTGGGTCTACACCCACCTTTGCTTTGTTATCTGCAAGTTCATCTGATATTAAACTAGCTACTTCGGCGACATAGTCTGAGGTAATAGCATTAAACGTACCCAATTTGGCACCTGTTGGTATTGGTCTTTCGTCAAATAAAAAAGCTAGCTCCTCCTCGAAAAGTCCCCGGCCTTCTTTGATGAACTTTAGTCCGTTCCAATCCAACGGATTATGAGATGCTGTTATAACTACTCCTGCCTTATCGTCTCGCGACTCTCGGAAAACCATAGGGGTAGGACCTACTCCAAGGCTATAGACATTTATTCCCTGCCCCATAAGATTTGCTGCGACGAATTGAAAAATAAGTCTGCTCGATGGCCTCGTATCGCACGCTATTAAGCAGCCTTGTCCAGGCTTTCTAATGGAAGAGGCAAACAACCTTGCGAATTTACTTATGTTTTGCAACGAAAGATCCGATCCATAAACACCTCTTATTCCCGATACAGATATCTTCACGATGTATAGACATATTCAGATGGAATATTTATTCTGCACTTCTTTAAGGCAGATTTGCGGCTTATATCAAAAGTAGTCAAGTTGTGAATAATAAAAATCGGACCAGTCTTTACAATTAGTCAAATATCTAGAATAACTCTTAAACAGTTCATCAACTCATACATATTAAGAATTAAATATTCGAGTTTGAAACGTGCCTATGGTCTTTGCCCTAGTAGCTTAGCCTGGCAGAGCGAAGGTTTCGTAAACCTTAGATCATGGGTCCAAATCCCATCTAGGGCTCACATGAACAAAATAGTACCGTTATTTTACGTCATTGCTAGTATGGCTTCAGTCGCTTAATAACTCGCCTTCCTCTATATCGCTTCTCTTTTTTAAAAGTAACAGAATTGCCGCCGCAACAATTGCAAAAAGAATGACGTTAGAGACAATTATAGATATATCCACTCGCTGAAAAAGTATATATAATTTCACAACTGAGTACAGGATGCAAGCTACCAGCACGAAAAGACACCCTACTATCGCATAGTCGAGATGTTTCCGTCTCATGATGGAATAACCAAACAGATTCACTTAACATTTTTGCCTTGTTGGATATGATATCTATTTTTTATAAACAAGGTGTATGCGGTTATGTATCATTGAGCTCGAATACTAATTATCATCTTTCTGATATATCTGCGATTCGCAATCTGTGGAATATCTATCTAATTTTGGTTCACGTGTAACTTAAAAGTTCGACCTGCCTGATCATCTTTATTCTCACATATCACCATGGTAAAACCCCAATTTTAAACAGAATACATTATCCCGCCGGACACTATAGGTACAAAGTCAACATTCGCTAGCTCTTTGATGCTGGCAATGATAGCATTGAACCACAAGCTATCTATTCCCTGACTCCATATGGTTATCTTCTTGTATGACCTCTGGGCACCACCATGGAAAAAACCTTTGCAATCTTCGACTGTCATATTGTAATATTTCTGACTTATCTCCTCTACGATCTCTTCTGCTTCACCTGGCAGATACAGAATTGTTAATGTAGGAAACGGGATAGCATTATTCGAAGCAGTCGACGAAGTGTCCTCAGCCATTTTTTTTGCCTCTTTTGCTTGTACTATAACCTAGGGCAATATTTGGATTTCTCATAGTACATTCTTAGCGTACCATTATAACTTGTACTTGAAAGCAATGGCAGAATCCGTCTACAAATTTCTTGACATGCGAACAATTTGAATATAAGTTTAAGAAGAACGTGTCTATAATTATTCTGAAAGTAATGGCTACACAAGCTTATTGTGTAAAATGTAAGGCAAAAAGAGAAATGAAGAATGAAAAACCGGTGACTATGAAGAATGGCAGATCCGCCATATCTGGGGTCTGCAGCACATGCGG
>JBKPMK010000585.1:0-3837 GCA_046732115.1 Thermoproteota archaeon | reverse complement strand
TGTTTTGTACCTGTATAGTATCGCCTTTCTTCACAGAAAGAGTAGCAGGTTGATAAGAAGGATTGCCCTGAACAGAGGCGCCCTGTGGAATAGTCAGAGCAGGTCCTGAAGCAGCAGCTCCACCAGCTGGTGCTGAAGAGGTGCTGCCAGTTGCACCGGCAGGAGATGAAGTACCACCTGAGGTAACAGCACCTGTCGCAGCAGCTGAAGTTTGGTTAGTTGGAGCATAATCGTAGCCTTGTGCTGTCGTGGGCTCCACAAAGACCTTTGCTCTCATATTGTAGTGTAGTAAGCCACAATACTCTCTGCACTGGATCAAGTACTCGCCAGGTTGATCAAAGACGTTCCAAACTGTGTTAACCCTACCTGGGACTGCATCCATCAATATCGCAAAGTCAGGAATATTGAAAGAATGGATCACATCTTTTGAAACAGTTTCAAATCTGTAAGGCACACCTGCCTTTACATGGAGCTGTCCAACTTCTTGAGTGCCATTAGCGTGTTCAAATGTCCAGAACCACTGCTGGCCGATGGCCTTGATGGTTTGCGCCTGAGAAGGGACGGCCTCCAGACGATGTTCAGTGTTCCACGCGTCAGCTCCTACCCATGTAAGAATCGCTATCACAACACCGACGTAGAGCCATTCATATGTAGCATGACCCATTAGCTAGGTGCCCTCCGTTGATTGACCAGGAATAAAATTCTTTTTGTTGCCCTCTCTAAATCTCCAACCTACATAGATAATGCTACCTTGGACAACGGCTCCTACTACAAATGCGGCTATCATACCCCTGTAAAAAAGAGCCCAGATTTCGACACGTCTGTTAAGATACTGTTGGGCCTGCGAAGAAGGAGATTGCTGAGCAAATGCGGGCACAATAATAAAACTCAAAACGAATACTGCAACTAGAGGAGGAATCATAAACAAAAGCATTCTTGAAGTTGATCTTGATAATATCATATTTCAATATCCTCTGTTTCTGTGGTGAGTAAATTCGGTTATCTAATTTAAGGCTTTTGAAACCTAAGCTATCTGTGAAATCAGACAGGATTGTCGCCACTGTTTAACATAACTACTAGATACATAATTGATAACTCGGTACCGAAGATATCGTATAGAACTCTAGCAAAAAATAAGCTGCCAACAGTATAGGAATGGATATCCGCACCCTACAATGCATTAACAAACTGACTTCGCAATTTCGCTTTCTCTGTCTTCAGCAGATAGACAATACCTATTACTAAGCCAAGTTCCAGAGCCTTATCTAAAATTCCACCGACATCTACATCTTCTGGAACATTATTTGGTGAAAGGGGAGGTGGAAGTGTAACCGAGTACGTATATAGGCCTAACAATATTGCACTGCCTACCAGTCCAAACAAGTTCACTATAACCGATTTACGATAATACGATTTAGCAAAGTCTCTATCTTTGTCTGGCGTGGATTCGCTCGCAATAGTAAGCAAAATGTACAACATGCTGTAAGCAATCTGTGATGCACCTGCCGCTAACAGAAATATGCTGTATTCTATTCTGAGGCCACCATGTTCCGAGAAAACTGCCAAGTGAACTATGCCCGATGATACTGCTAACAGAAGAATCGAATATTTTATTACTTCGTCTCTCTTTAGATTTGGATAAATACTACTACCTCTAGGAGAGATTCTCTTTCTATATGTGAACAGCAAAACAGCTCCAAATACAACTATGGCTGATATTATTCCACCGAATACTGCCAGGTTAAATATATTTCCGAAATTGTGGGAGACAGACACATTGAACACTGCCCTATCACATCCACAGTTAAAGTTACTGCTAAGAATACTTCTTGGTGGATCTACACCGTATAAATTAACATGGCTGCTATCGGCACCATCAGCAATGCTAAGTACTATCTCATAAAGTCCTACACTCGGAAACGAATAGTATATATCAAAATCTCCTATAGTTTGTTTTGTCCAAGGATATACACTAATCCTCTCTCCTGTACTTACAGAATAAATTTCCACCATCGTCAATACATTGCGCACATCATTCCCGTTCATGTTATCCTGAATACTAAAGCTTATTTTTGTAGGGAGATTTGGAGGAGTATACTCTGGGTCGAGTTGTTGGTTTACATAGTATTTGCCAAGTCCTATGCCACCAGTATTATAATGAGCTAAATGACCAAAATGTGCGTAAGATTTCGTCACTAAGGATGAAAAACCAGAAAAGCATATGATTAGAATGGCCGCTAGTAATAAGAAATTACTCTTATTGACACCAATTCTAAATGGCGTTCGTCTAGCCACCACGAGATCTATATTAGCAGTGCGATAATATATTATTATATTACAGTCTCACAATAGAAAATACAGTTGCGATATACTATCAAAAGACTGCATTCCATAATGATTTAAGCTGCTGAATAGCACCTACGCAGGCAGCATGTAAATATATTCCAAGCACAGAAATATTGCAACAAGATTGAACAATCATAATTTAATTTAAAGGTCACTCCTCGACGTAACGATTTATTCCCATCACATTAACGCCGCCAAGAGAGTAGATATTGCTCTCGTGCCTCAATATAGTCAAGGAGGCATTATATATATGCCAATTATAGAGTGCTTGCGGATTAAGGTCGAGCAGAGTAGAAATTGCAGCTTTGATTGGGTCTAGGTGTGTTATCAGTAATACGTTTTCATTGTCGTGGTTTTTAATAATCTCATCTAGCATGTTTTTTATTCTTGATTTCACAGAAAAGAAACTCTCTACGCCGTATCGTGTCAGCGTCGAATCATTTTCATTATAAAATTTCAAGAACAAGTTTCCGAACTTTTGAACTATTTCTTCGAAATTCATTCCAACCAATTTTCCCAATTCAATTTCGTATAGGCGTTCATCGATCTCATAGTCAAGTTCTAAAATTCTGCAAACTATCTTTGCTGTTTCGACGGTTCTAATGACAGGACTCGTATAAACCTTCTTTATTGAAATATTCTTTAGATACACAGCTGTATCGGCTACTTGCCTTTTGCCATATTCTGTGAGATGTGATTCAATGTGTCTGCCTACTAAGATTCTCCTTACGTTATTGTCGGCTTGTCCGTGGCGCATTAATATTGCTAGTGGCAATTCACTCAGACTCTACGTCAATAGAATATTAACATTGACTGGGCTTCCTATATATTTGGGATTCATAAACGCGTTTTATCCTATTGCATATGCCTAGGTGGGTATCAAATAGCTGATATCCTTATATCTGATCTTTTATGAAATCAAACGTACCATATGAGAATCGGAATTGTAGGGGGAACTGGTGGAATGGGAGAAGGCTTCGCGTTGAGATGGTGCTTCAAACATGATGTTGTAATAGGTTCAAGGGATGCGCAGAAAGCAAAGCAGGCTGCAAAGAATTACCTCAATACTGCCCGTGAATCATATGGCCAAAGCATCACCGGAAGCATTGATGGCGACGATAATTTTGAGCTTGCAAAAAACTGCGATGTTCTTGTACTGTCAATCCCTTATGAAAACATCGAGGATACTTGCGGTAAACTTAAGAATATAGTCAAAGACGATTGCGTTGTTGTATCTCCCATAGTCCCGATGACGAGAACTGAAAGTGGTTTCGTTTATACTCCATTTGAGCAGAGCCGCAAAGCTGCCGCCTCTATGGTAGCAGACTCATTACCCCCCAGATCAAGAGTGGTTTCTGCCTTCCATACTATCTCCGAGGTTAAGTTAAGAAACATAAAACAAAGCCTAGATGCTGACACATTTGTGTGTGGTGACGACAATAACAGCATATCCAGGGTAAACAGCTTGATCTCTGAAATAAACGGCCTTCG
>JBKPMK010000584.1:0-6255 GCA_046732115.1 Thermoproteota archaeon | reverse complement strand
GGCCTCAACCCTCTTTCTTAATCCTTCTCGTAAGTCTTTATCTTCTTCATCAAGAGCCCTGTCAAGCGCATCTAAATCTGCTTGAATAATATCATCTACTTCCTGATCTAATTCTGTATCTTTCTGATCTAACTGGCGAGTAAGTTCAGTTAACCTCGCATCCAAAGAGTCATGTGAACTCATATCTTTAAGTAAAATCTAAACTATATATTCTAGACGTTTGCAGTGCCATGCGTTGTACAGCAATAGTTCGTCTACTAATTTAGCCATTATGATCAATGCAATTCTATACATTTTCTAGTAAAACTAGTGACTTGTAACCGCCAGATTCAACTACTGTTCTTCTTTTTTTGCTGATGGGCTAAGTCCATCATATAATAGTATTTGATTTGACTACTACTATAATGAGTGTTAAGTACCAGAATACAAGGAAAAAATTCTGATGCTTATTGTTATCAGCTCTTAACAACATATAATTTGTCATAAGCCCTACCAATATTTCGATGGTCGTCATACAGGTTTACATATACGGTATAATATCCGTCTTCCTTTGGCTTTAGCTTTGCCTTGTATGCTGTCTCGTCTCCTCTAGACATTTTCCTTGTTTTCACATCATCTAACTCTTCAAACTTGCCTGATGGTGTCTCAGCCCAAAATGCAAGTCCAAGTCCATTGCTATCACCCAAACCTTTGACTACTGCTTCTACCTCTAGTTCTCCGTCAATATTGCTGTAAGGGCTTGAAACAAATATACGTTCAATCTCTGCAGGATCACCAAGAACTTGTTCACGCATCAATCCAGAGTCCCAGTGGAAGTGATCTCCATTTCTACGTCCATGGATACTAATATACAAATGGCTTGTCTTATTTGCCTCTACCTCAACTTCAAAATATTTCTCTTCGTTTGGTTCTAAATCATAAATGTAATGGTTTGGATTATGAAATGAAATATGTATTGAATCTAATGAGTGCATCTTTATATTGAGATTTTTTAAATGATCATCTCCTGTATTCTTTAGATGTACTGACAGCCAGTGTGTGCCTCTTTCAATAGTATCTGGACTTAGTTCGTACTCAATAGGACGCTTAAATCTTATCAATATTGAACTATTTGTGTACTCGTATAAATACTTGCTTTGGCTTTACGATCCTAACGTTATGACTAGTCAATTTTTTATCATTTCAGTAAGATTTGTATCACTCGTCCCAGCATCTTATTCCATTAGTACAGAATTATGTAATTGTTTGTCATATATGATGTGAATGCTTCTCCTCTAACTCCTCCTGTTTCTTGGCAATATCTTCCTCTTCAGTTGTCTCGTCATCACGAAGCTGGCCGTGAGCCTCTTTCTCTAAATGTTGCTTTCAAAAGTGAAAGAGCCAGAACTGCGCTGATTAAAAACAAGGCTAGGCAAATAATTCAAGAATTGGCCCCAACAAATCCAGCATACTATGAGAAATTAAGAGAAAGGCTAGAGAAGATTATCGAGCAAGAAGAAAAACGTAGGAAAGATGACGCTAGCTACTTTAACATTTTAGCACAAATTTACAAAGAAGCATTAGATACAGAAAAGCAAAGAAAGAAACTTGGATTCTCTACACCATTTGAATTTGCAGTGTATGAGGAATTGCAGTCGATAAAAAACGATAAAACTAATTCAAAGAGCATTACAGAATCAATATTTGACAGGGTAAAAGAAGAAACAAAAATCGTTGGCTGGAAGACAAAGACAAGTTGTGAAAAGAAATTATGTATTGCTGTTTACGATATCCTGACTGAAAACAAATATCCTGAAGATAAATCTGACATGCTAACTCCTAAAATCGTAGAATTGGCTAAGGGTAACCTTCCATGATTCATAGCAAACGTAAGATAAAGTATGGCACATCGACCATACCGTATCACATCATTAAAAGTAAACGTATCAAAACCTCTGAAATCATAGTAGAGTCAGATAAGGTCACAATCAGAACGCCACTAAATAAAAGTCAGTCTGACATTGAGGGAATCATTTCAGGTAAGGCCTCCTGGATACTAAAAAAGCAAAAAGAGTATAAAGAAACGACTCCACAAATCATAAAACCCACCTACAATAAAGGTTCAACTTTACCGTATCTTGGAAGAAACTATCCTTTAAGGATACTAACAAATCAATCTCAATATAACATAAAATTTCTTGATGGGGAATTTACAGTCCGACTAATATCATCAAAACATTCCCCCAACGAAATCAAAAAGATCTATGAAGATTGGTTGGTAGAGAAGGCTAAACCAATATTCAAACACAAAGTGCATATATATTCTAAAAAAGTCGGGGTCAGGGTTGGAAAGATTGTCATAAAGAACCTGAAAAACAGATGGGGAAGTATGGCAAAAGAAGGTTCAATTAATCTGAACGTTAACCTTCTAAAGGCTCCTGAAGATATAATTGATTATATAATATTGCATGAACTCTGTCACTTGAAAGTAAAAGAGCATACTCACCATTATTGGGATTATGTACGTCGATACATCCCTAATTATCAAGAAAAGATAGAATGGCTCAAAGCAATAATTATTGCCCCCAAATTTTTCATTAAGAACATTTGTTTTTCCTGTATGGATAACCATCACGATAAAAAAGATGAATTTAGTTATGGAGTTCTAGCAGTCTAATTTATCTTGCTTTTCAGGGCCATGTGCCGCCACCAGCTTGAGGTCCCATCATGCCCATTCCATGATCCATCATCATACCACGATTCATCATACCCATGCCTTGAGGGGAAGTATCCATCATGCCCATTCCCATGCTAGTACCTCCTCCTCGGCCCATCATCATGCCATGTTGCAGCATATCCATACCATGAGGTGGACCCATCATCATTCCACCCATTCCCATAGAAGGATGATGCATCATAAACATCATCTCCATCATAGACATTTGTTGATTGGATAATACTCTTCCATTTCCAGGATCTACTATTACTCTATGAATGTTGTTGCTTGGATCCAAAACAAACACATTATAGACTAAAAATCCATTTTCAGGATGAATAAATGCTGCGACAGCAGCTGTTGAAGCATTTGAACCTGCTGCAGCTCCTGTTGCTCCTCCTCCTACCGCACCTATTGCACTTGTAATAGCACTATTGAGGGTTGTATGTATTTTTGACTTAAACATATCCAATATGGGACTAGCTAACGATATTGAGCCTGTCCAATTTTGATTTTGTAAACCAGAACTCATACTCATCATAGGATTTGGTCTATTTGGAGCCATAGCGCCAGAAGTAGCAGTACTGTTTTGTTGAGCTAACGCACTATTGTTATTAGTTGGCCATATCATAAGTGCCAAGGCTAAAGCAATGCTAGACAATCCTATAGAATACATTATCCTTTGTTTTTTGTTATTCATAGGTAGTACAATGAGAAATTTAAGTTTAATAAAGATATTCTAAGATAAACAGATAATCTATAGTCACTCTCTTCTGATATTTGTGTTAGAATGTTAGACGTATAAGAAACCAGCTGATTTCATATAAATGAATACGAACCACTCATTATAGTGAAATATACAAGCTTAGCTTTTACAATATTTTCAGCTATGGTCGGCATATTAATTTCTGGCACTTGGAGTAATGTCAACGTGTTTGCTCAACATTCCTCCTTGCCATGGTCACCATCTGCATCTCTCCAACAATCATCATCGTCTGATGATGGCGGGAGTAACACGCCTGGCTGGACTACATTGACAACTGCGGCTTCAAAGCCATTACCTATTGCGCCACAGCAGCAGCTAGCTATAAATCAAGAGCAACAGCCTCAACAACTGAGCAATAATGGAACAGAGATACAAGATTATACTTCGAACTCTCCAGTCGTGGCCCAAGATAAATTAATGTACCTTGGTTATCATGGTGGCGATAGTACTCCGACCAATGGCGGTAGCAGTCCAAATGACAAGAGTAGCTCTGACAGTAAACAACCATCAATTCATCGCAGTAGCGGTACTACATCCGATGGTGATTCTACAGAGAAGAAGAAGACTAGCAGTAGTACATCAGATCATAGGAGTAGTAGCAGTGATAGTAGTTCAAAGCTTTACCACAAGCCTGATAGCAGCGGTACTTTACATGGGAATTCTGCAGCAGTTAGCAAATCGCCAGCTAGTCCAAAAGGACACAGTGGTGATGGTGCAGCTAGAGACAGCTTCTTTAATGCAGATACTTTTTTGAGTAATATTGATGACTCTTTACAAATATTGACACCGTAGTACAGTTAACAAAGAGACTGCCCAGAGCTATGAATATAGGCCAAAGGTGAGATCACACTTGAACAGTATCAAGCAAGCCTGAAAGTGCTGCAAGGTGAATAAGGCAATATAGTCACCAAAGTAGCAGGAGGGGCTTCTTCCCCCGCTGCTTTAGTGCCCGTCGTCTTCTAGCAGGTAGATAATCTCATCAATATTTAATAGTTGGAGATGAATTTATCCTATGAAAGTTGAAGTTAACAGATATTAGAACATTTTATATCATATTTTAATTAACATACCATCAGAAGAGCCTCTACCTCGAGAGCCAAGTACAGTACAGATTAACGTGTACACGCTAAGATCAAAAGGGGGAGAGGCTATAGAGAAAGGGCTAGTTGGACGTTATGATACAGGATTTGCAGTAGGTGCGGAACGAGCAAATAATATTATCTGAATCTGTATGTATGCCTCTTTATGAAAGAAAATGCTTATAGCTAAGTAGATACATAATATACCAGTATGGTTAGTACTACTATAAATAAAGGAGATAGGACAGAAAAACTAGGAATTACCTTACCTATATCCTTGCTCAAGCACGTTGATAATAAGCGTGGCGATATTCCCCGAAGCACGTACATTAGAAGGGCGGTTGAGAGTTATCTGAAAGGAAGCAAAAGGTGATGAGTCATGTTTGATTTTATTAAAAAACTTAAAACTGTGTATGAAATCCCGGAGTCTTTAAGCGTAAGAGAAAGAGCACTCAAAGTTTTCTCAAATATTGAAGGTTTGGATGACGTAAAGGAGATGATGCTTAGAGCATTGGAGTCCCCAGAAAGAGCCCACACATTGCTGGTGGGACCACCGGCCTGTGCCAAGTCATTATTTATGTTACAGATAGAAAAATACATGTCATCCAAAGTATATTTTGCAGAGGGAGCTAGTAGTACCAAAGCAGGACTGCAGAGGTTTATAGCTGAAAATCAGCACAAAGAGATAATCATAATAGATGAGATTGACAAGATGCCAGTGAAAGATCAGGAAGGTTTGCTGACGATGATGGAACGGGGAGAGTTTACAAGTACTAAGGCAAGAAATACAAAAACTGTAAAGGCTGATGTGGTAATATTTGCAACATCAAACGGTACAGAACGACTGAGTAAACTAATGCTTAGCAGGTTTACTATTTTTGAAATTCCAGAATATACTTACGAAGAAGGAATAGTACTGAGGATGGTTAACAACATCCAAACATTGTAATATAGAGTAGTGGTTGCCCCCGAATTTTAGCTATAGTTATTTTGTACTTTTACATGCACAAAAGTTGTTTTGATTAGATCTATTTGTTATTGTCTGTTAAGTGAAAGATTCAAATTGTTGTCAAATGTTTATTATTCTTGTAGACTATCAGTAAAGTAAACCTTTAACCTTCAGAAACCACTTTTCCACGGACTGGTTTTATTTTTCAGATGGGGTGGTGATGATAAAGGGGCAATTGATTTCTATCTATCTATCTGTCTGCGTCCCTTTCTTCTTTTCATAACATCAATAACATACGTAAAAGACACTGCAGCTACCCCACTGGTGATTATTGGGGTTCCGTATTTATCCCAAAAGCCGGTAAATGCTTCACTAAAAGTTAATGGTGGTATTACACTTATTGTTAAATTTGCCTTACCAGTTATATCGCCAGTTGTTGGATATTTTTTGGATATCTGAAACTCTGGATCTACAGATCCAGTTACCGTGTCATTAAACATAGATAACTTTGATGATGTTGTTTGTATGAACAATGAAGCCACAAAAGGTATAGTATATACGCCTACTGGTGTTTGTGGAGAAACCTTTACCTTAAATAATGGAGGTTGAATTTTTTCTGCAGACGCACTTAAGCCGTTAGAGGTGTAATTCGTGCTATCACTGAACTTGATACTAGTAACATTATTAGAAAGTGGCGTTTCTATCTCAGACGGAATTAGTTGCTCTTCTCCTTGTCTTATGACTATATCCTTTGGATGTGTTACTA
>JBKPMK010000583.1:0-3163 GCA_046732115.1 Thermoproteota archaeon | reverse complement strand
GGATAAGAAAGCTGGTCAGAGGAAACATGGTAACTGAAGAGATTTACCAATTGAATTGCGTTTTAGTTGATGGCAGCTTGCCTGTAAAAGAAGAAGCATCAGATACGGGTAAAGAAGTTGCCAAGAAAGAATAGTATAAATAAATCAGATATTGTTGCTGATTAGAGTATGTTGTGTTTAACAACTACCTACAAATTGTGAAGTGCAATTACCTTAATATCCCCAAAGAAATTTACGATTAACATTGCATTGGAAGGAAACATTACCTGATTGGTATATTAAGGAATTTGGATATCAACCCAGTATCAATATAGGCACATCTGGACATGTAGATCATGGTAAAACTACATTAATCGAGGCTATTACTGGTGTATGGACTAGTGCACATAGTGAAGAACTAAGAAGAGGTATTACGATCAAAGTCGGTTATGCCGACGCGGCTTTTTACAAATGCACGCAGTGCCCATCTCCCATCCGCTATTCTAGTCAACCAACTTGTACAAATTGTGGAGGGAAGAGTGAATTATCAAGAGTCGTAAGTTTTGTTGATTCTCCTGGACACGAAAGTCTAATGGCAAATATGTTATCTGGGGCAGCTTTGATGGATGGATCTATTTTGGTAATTGCTGCAAATGAAAAAGTACCTCAGCCCCAAACTAGAGAACATCTGCTTGCGCTTCAGGTTCTAGGAATTCATCAAATAGTAATAGTACAAAACAAGATTGACTTGACTGAATACCAGAGTGCCCTTGAGAACTATGAACAGATAAAAGACTTTGTAAGAGGAAGTGTGGCAGATGTGGCTCCAATTATTCCTATCTCAGCACAGCACAAGCTGGGCATTGATGCATTGATTGAAGCAATTGAAAACAATATCAAAACACCTCCAAGAACGAGGGCAAAGGGAGCAATAATGCATGTTTTACGTTCATTTGATATAAACAAGCCTGGAATTCCGGTAAAACATGTTAAAGGAGGTGCAATTGGTGGTGCCTTGTTACAGGGAGAATTTAATATCGGGGATGAAATTGAAGTTCGTCCAGGCCTTCTAGATGAGAAGAAAGGCAAATATGAACCCATCACTTCAAACATTGCCACACTTGGAACAGGAGCCGGTCTTGTAGATAGAGTTAGACCTGGGGGACTTATTGCCATAGGAACAAAATTAGATCCAACTTTTGTCAAAAGTGATTCCCTAATTGGATCAGTTGTTGGTCACCCTAATGTCCTTCCAAATGACATAGAAGAGATTACAATAGAAGTTCATCTTTTTGAAACAGCAGTAGGAACACAAGACATGATCAAAGTTGAACCTATAAGGATAAGGGAACCGCTCAGATTGAATATTGGGACTGCAGCAATTCTTGGCACAGTTACTAATTCGAGAGACGGCAAGGCAGAAATAAAATTAAAGAAACCTGTGTGTATGATGCCAAGGGATCGAGTTGCAATTAGTAGAAGGATCGCGGATAGATGGAGGCTAATTGGCGTAGGTATTTCATCATAAAATGGATGTTATCTGTTGTTTGCGCCATAATAAATACAAGTATACCGCTGTAATATATCGATATTATTGAGGGATATAGAGGCAGCAACGACAGCAGGACAACCTACTAAAGAACCACTACAGCAACAACGACTTTTAGGCTCCAGCAATCATAATCATAACAGCCACCATATCGCATACTGTAATTTTGTTCATTCTATAAAGTCTCATATGCTGATACCGATGATGATTATGATACAATGCTGCAAAAGGATTCACTCGCGTTAAACACCAAAATCAGAAAAATTAGATGAACAATAGCCGTCTTCTATACAATGATGCCACAGGCACAGCTTAACTCTAATAAGCGAACTTACCATAATATTAGCTATAGAAATTTTCATGCTACAGTAATAGTTTATTTCTTACGATTATTTTTAGCGTCAGAAATATACTTAGAAAAGTCTAGTATGGAACCACTTAAAGCAATTATACTTGTAATTAGTATAACAACTTAGCAGTATGAACCACACAACTCTCGGAATAATTGCTGTCTTAGTAGCAGCAGCTTTAGTAGTAGGTACGTTCGCGGCAATAACACCAGCATTTGCAAAAGTAAAGGTAGGCAATACGAAGAATAAATGTATACAAGCATCAGACAATAGTCAGAATGTTGCAAATGGCCCAGGCTCACTATTAGACTTGTTTGCAAACCTTCCGCTCAGCATTCAAGCACAGCTTTGCAACGCTGGAAGCACTGGTACCGGTTAAGCATGTAACATTGCAGAAACACGACTCTCGCGTACCAACATATAGCATAACTCTAAAAAATGTAGAGGATGGGAATACTACTATTCCTGGAACTATTCCGGAGCGTGGTAGTAGTATCATCCTCACCAAATTCCTCTTTTTTATCAATGCAATTAAAACAACAAGTTCTGCAGCTATTGTCTATACCATTATAGAATGTGCTAACTAAAAACAAAACACCTCACAATAAGCAAAGGACAAGAAGAAGAAAAATAGGAATATAACGATAATAGAATAATACCATCTTAACTCAGGAAATTCATGCATGGGGTAACTTTGAGTATGCTTTGAGGGAGGAAAATAGACTCCTCTTTAATAAGATGTTATCTGAATGCAAGGAAAATAAAGAATTTATCAGAGCTGCTAACTCAAAATATGAATATTTCTCAGTCGAATCATGTTTTTAGTATTTATATTGCAGCAGCAAAAGACCATAAAAGATTGATTGCCAAAGTATCATAACGGAAAAAAGAGGCTCGTGGAAGTCCACGGAATGGATGGGGGAGTAAATAAGTTAAAATAAATCATCATTAAGGCCTTATAGGCCCTACCGAGGCAACAGAGATACCTGCCTATCGCCGAAATCCAGATGAATGAGACACTTATCGAGAAGATTTTCATGTAATAGTAACGATTCAAAGATAATGTCTTAAAATATCTAAGATAAAAACAGATAATCTATAGTCACTCTCTTCTGATATTTGTGTTAGAATGTTAGACGTATAAGAAACCAGCTGATTTCATATAAATGAATACGAACCACTCATTATAGTGAAATATACAAGCTTTACTTTTACAATATTTTCAGCTATGGTCGGCATATTAATTTCTGGCATTTGGAGTAATGTCTATGTGTTTGCGCAGCAT
>JBKPMK010000582.1:0-11570 GCA_046732115.1 Thermoproteota archaeon | reverse complement strand
AATTGTCCATTACATTTTGGGCAGTTTAAGCTGTATTTTTTAATAATAGCATTTATGTCTTCGTCAGCCTGTCTTTCGGGTACATTTTCACCAGTTCTTTCTGTTATATATCTGTCAGCTCTGAAAGTGGAATTGCACTTAGTACATTTAATGATGGGATCAGTAAAGTTATCAATATGCCCCGAAGCAATAAAGACGCTTTTGCTCATAATTTGGGAGCCATCTATTTCAATCATTCCATCGCGCCTTATGATCTCTTTTCTCCACAGATCAATGAATTTATTTTTCATATTGACTCCCATTGGACCATATTCCCAAAAACCTGCCGAAGCATCGGCATAGATTTCGCAACTTGGAAAGTAAAAACCTCTTTCTAGCGCAAGTTTCATTATCTCATCATAATTGCTCATCTTATTCTTGTATAGCATCTATTTGTATATGTCTTAAATCTATTGTGTATGATAACTGTCAGACTCATTCTTTTGACAAATGATGAATATCAATTGATAGCTCAGTCTTTCTCTTACGTATAGTTGTTATAACTTATCCAGTATAATATATATGAATATGTATATATGCATATATCTATCTACCTGGCTCTCTTTCTTCTACATTCGTGTGTGATAACCTAGTAGATTTGCAACAATTTTAAAATTCTCTGGATCTCCTCTTATATTATTTATGGGTGTCTCCATTATTATTGGTAAATTCTTAATTTTGCTATGTCCTAATAGCGCAGTAACTCCTGTCAATCCAATTTTTCCTAGTCCAATATGTTCGTGACGATCGAGCCTAGAATCTATATCACCCTTGGAATCATTGAGGTGTATCAGTTTCAACTCCTCTAAACCTATTGTCTCATTGAAATGATTCAGAGTTTTCTCGACTTGCATCTTGGTTCTCAAATCATAACCGCAACAAAAAGCATGACATGTATCTAAACATACTCCGATTTGTTTATGTTCAAGCCTATCTAAGATCAGTCTTATTTCCTCGAATTTGCTACCTATACTATTTTTCTGACCTGCACTATTTTCGAGCAGTATCATGACGGGAGTAGTTCTTCCCTGTGTTGATCTATGATTATCAAAAGCATAATTACAAGCTTTTATCACCTGATCGATTCCGCTTTCAACTCCCTTCCCAAGATGGCTACCAAAATGAATTACAAGATAAGGAATGTCAAGCATGCTGCACCTATACACTTCTTCAGCCAAAATACTGACCGATTTTCTATATATTTCTCCATCCGGAGAAGACAAATTAGGTAAATATGGCATGTGGACTGCAACTGAATTTTGATGAATGTTACTGTTAGATAACTTTGATTTGAAAAGTTTAACATCTTCTTTGTCCATTGGCTTGGCAACCCACCCTTTAGGATTTCTAGTGAATATTTGGAAAGCGCTACAACCAATTTTCACCGCGTTGTCCACAGATTTGGATATTGCACCAGCAATTGAAACGTGAAATCCTACTTTAATATTCATAGATGAATTATTGTATTGAATTATAGTCAATTTAAAATATTATTAAATTGTACAATGGCATTTTTATTCTAGTTTGTCTTTGATACTTCGATGTACACTTGGCTATCATAAATCTAGGAACCGGTGATATCGCAAAGTATCCATTTCTAAAGGAAGCCTCAGATTACATTAGGGAAACTCAGTTTAATTTAGAAGAATTTGATCGACCAGAGATGAAGTATATTATTGACAGAGCAGCTGAAAAAATAGAGACAGAAGTAGCCAATGGGACGATATATGAAAAACTAGATAAATATGAAATTGAAATACTTACTTTCCTTGTTACAATTATAATAGTAAAATCTATCAATATTGAATCCATACTACGTAAACATTCTTTGTTTGAGGCAATGAGAGTAGAAAAGTTTCTGATCGAAGATTTAAGAAAAGAAAAAAATGAGCAAAAGAAACGTCTGCTCCTGTTCAAAATCTTTGGGGAGTTGTTCAAAGTCCGTGTTGATATTGATCCTACGGATAACAGACTGTTTAAAGTCAGGGTTACTGATTACCTAATGCGAGCGTCTCATTTCCATGAGCAAGAATGGAAACTAATCAATAGATTAGTACATGATGGTTATGTCTACCTTGATGCTGATGAAACGGTCAGGCTCATTAGAAGTGAATTGAGTACATTAATTCATGACAGGGTAAAGTTAATGACTCTATCAACACTACCGCGAGCAATTGAAGTAAAAGTAGATGAGCTGAAAGCTAAGCTTGTACCAATATACGAGTATGAACACCGTATGTATAAAACGACTGATTATGCTCCATGTATTAAACATGCATTAGAGCTAATGAACAGGGGAGAAAACCTTCCTCATTCTGCAAGGATAATGCTTGCAACATACATGTTGGCAATTGGAAAAAGTATAGATGAGATTATAATTCTATTCCATAATGCACCTGACTATAATGAAAAGGTTACTAGGTATCAAGTTGAACATCTTGCTGGCATTAGAGGGAGCCATACGAAATATTCTGTTCCTTCCTGTGAAAAGCTTCGAAGCGAAAATTTGTGCTTTGCAACTGAAAAATGTGAGGGAATACGAAATCCAGTTCAATTCGGGAGAAATTATAAGAAGGAGAACTATGATCATAGCCGATAAATCTATAAACCAAAACATAATGCTACTCAGGAATGCATTTAGAGAATATTATTTTAGATATAGCAAAACTCTTGAGACTCCAGAACACATTGATCAACGTGAGTTTGGGTATATGCAATTTGGCGCTGGGATGATCAGACATCTGTCGTTCAGAAATATTGGAGAACTTTTAGCAATATTGATAAAGGAAGTTCCTTCAGATGTCTACTGCTCAAATGCGTATTATAGATTTCCAACGTACACGATGCAAGAAAAGCAATGGATTGGGGCAGATCTTATTTTTGATATCGATGCGAAGGATTTACATTTACCTTGTGAGCCTACGCATTCATATTTTGTATGTACAAATTGTGGTGAGGTACAAGATAGCAAATTTGAATTATGTCCGTCTTGTGACACTGGAAAGCTTACTCAAACGTTGCTTCCATGCAACAAATGTAATTACGCTTTGAAGAAAGAAGTAAAGCATCTAGTCGATCTGTTAATGAATGATCTAGGTATTAAGGAAAAGTCTATTCATATCTATTTTTCAGGCAACAATGGATACCATATCCACGTTTTGGACGATGAGTTTTATCACCTGGATTCGCATGCTAGGTCGGATATCGTAGGTTACATAATGGGTAATGACATAATGGCAGAAAGTATTGGAGTAAGAAAAGCATCCTCCTCATCTGTCGTTGATTTCTCAGTTAAATTTCCAAAGAGTGGCATGATTTACGGATGGCGACAAAGAATAGCCAGGAAGTTAGGAATAGATCGATCTTTGTCAATTTCCAAGATGGATAAAATAGTTCAACAAAAAGGAGGTTACAGTGGATTTAAGTCAGAGCTGCATAAGATGGCTAAAGAGATGAGTGTAAGAATCGATCCTCTAGTAACAATGGATGTTCATAGAGTGTTTAGAATGGCAGGTACACTTAACAGCAAGAGTGGGTTAACTAAGGTACTATGCAAAGAAATCGAATCATTTGATCCATTAACTGATGCATGTTTTTTGATGGATAAAGAAGTTAATGTCAATGTAAAATCACCAATAAAGCTTAAATTAAAGGGTCAGTCATTCAGTCTAAAGAAACAAACAACAAAGCTACCTGCTTATGCAGCAATATACTTGATTTGTAAAAGACTTGCTCAAGCAATATAACTAAAAACAATATGAGATAGGTGATTTGAGGTGAGGAGATAACAATGAAAATAGGTGTATTCTCCCAAAAAATGTCCAGGATTCTAAACTGTTAGATTTAGTTAGTAATAAATTATACTTAATTCAGCTATTTTAGTAATAATTAGACTACAATATGATACTTATTGAATATAATAGGAGGAAGTTTTTATAAAGACGCTAGGTTAACAAATTATTGAATTTATATGTCTACAGAACACAGAATAGCAAAATTGAGTATTCTCTCAGCATTAGCATTGGTGGTGGTATCAGGTGCTATCGCATTTGCATCAGTTAGAGTTTCGGCTCAGCAATCTGGCGGGACGCAGGTCTCAATAGTAGAAGGTGCATCCACGATGGCTGACAAAGCATTTGATCCAAATCCAGTCAATGTCAAAGTAGGAGATACAATAACATGGACTAATAAAGATAGTCAAATTCATACAGTGGTGTCAGGTACAGGGCCTAGTGATCCAGACTTGGGAAAAGCATTTGATTCATCACCTGGACTCAAAACATTACTGTCGCCAAATCAAACATTCTCACATAAATTTGATACTGCCGGAGAATTTCCTTACTTCTGTCAGCTTCATCCTACTATGGTAGGAAAGGTTGTTGTGTCTTAGAATTCTTGCCATAAAGGTTCCTGCCTGAAGGTTAGGTAGCACAAGATATAGCTGAACGAGATCAAAAACAATAATTGGCCATATTTGCAAGCCACTTATTTATTTTTGATTATACTTTATGTATATCATTGTTCATGTTTGGTTGCAGTATAATGAATTCAAAACAGCCATAGTATAATGATTTCGTCGATATGTAAAATATAATTCATATATTATGACTATAATACTAATCTCGCCTACTCTCACATCTTGTTTAAATAACAAGCGGGTGTTAACCTTTAACTATTTTACGGAGGTGGTTCAATTTCTCTTACACTAAAGTTCTTGAAGTCTACATCTGTTGCATTATCCCATCTAAATGTGGCAATTGGACCTCCCCACGTAATTAGCTGATCTGGTACTCCTCCACAATAGCTGCCTTGATCACCCCATCCACCTAAATCAACAAAGTCATTTATCTTTATCCACTTTCCATCTGCGTTTGCATCAAACCAACTTTACAATAACCAACTTATTGTAATTTCCATTTGGTTGCTGGAAATTATATACTATATATTTTAAGCCTACCCATTTTCCTTGTATAGATGAGCTACTGACATTCTTTGGAGATGTGAATGAGTATCCTCCGCTAAGCCATTGCTCTTTATTGAAGCGTGTGTGTCCTGAAGAATAATACATTACATCCGCCTTATATGCTGTGCCTTCACAAGGTGCTGAATTAGTATGACGTCCACCACGATTATACCAATTGAATTGATCATTTGAAAGAGAAGATATCAGCTTTACATATCCTGTCATTTCCACATTCTTCCAGTAGTAATTTTATCTTGATTATATCCTGTTGAAGGGTAGACTTCCATCCTTACTTCAGTTTTAGTGACTTTATAAGAACCGTTTGGATTCTTTGTTATTGTAGCTTGTGAATTAAATCTTGGATCTCTAGCTGGGTCTTGCATATTCATGAACCATTCTTCTCCACCAGATTTAGTTGGATAGATTTCTTTTATTCCAAATTTATCTAGAGTATGCTGAATAATAGCAGCGAAAGCAGGCCCATGCAAAATCTGGATATTGTAATAATAGAAGGCAACTATAATCAAAGTTAACGAAATTACGAGTACAACAATAATAGTATATATTATAAACTCATGACTTGGTTTCAAGGAGATACTACCTCAATCAACCTCATATTCACACGTGTGTGACAATAATTTTAACGAAGTTCCACATAAAGTCGTGAGCTTTGTACTTTGAGACTTGATAAGAAGATGACCATATAGATGAGCTTGCATTACATATTGTTGTTTGGTCTGATAGTTTGAATAGCTGTGAGTTTATTCAATACCTTTGATTCAATTTTGCATGTGTTTAGTTTATTAGCATGATTAAGACTTGACAATAGTCACAATAACTGAGTCGTTTACAATCTACTACTTGTACCAAACAAGCATATCTTCGTTAATAGTTTAAGGGCGAAGGGTTGTTCAACCATCAACCATCATCTGTAATCAGTAAAATTTTACCAATTTATCTGTCTCTTCCCCATTAGAGCAATGAACATTAAAAAAGGCGTACAAAATAATACTGGTAGCGATGTTAATAATGATATAAATATGACTATGGTAGATGGTGGAATAAAATCATTTGACAATACTCGTGATAGATAATCTCTCACCATTTACTCCAGATATACTGAATTGCCTAAATAATCTTGGCACAATGTATATTTGTAAACGATTTTTTGAAATAAATAATAGCGATGAAAACATTGAAAAGAACCATTATGATAAAGCAATATTATCTGGAAGGCCAAGGAATTGCAGGGATATCAATATTACAAATTCAAAGATCATAAAGCATTATTTCGAAAATGATACCCCTATATTAGGAATATGTTATGGTGCAGAAATTATAGCTTTAACGCTTGGGGGATCAATCTCTAGAATGAATTGTAATGTTCAAGGTACAATATCTGTAACTGTATCAAAACCAAATAGATTGATAAACGATAGAAAATCAGTTAGTGTCTATGAAAGTCACAGATATTGCGTTTCAAGATTGCCCGAAGGCTTTGGATCGCTTGCAAGTTCTCAACACTGTAAAAATGAAATTTTTTCCCATAGAAAAAAGAAGATCTTCGGCGTACAATTTCATCCTGAAAAGAGTGGTGAGGATGGTATCATGTTGTTATCAAACTTCATAAAACTCTAAAATATCATTTGAGTTAATAGAATAAGAATGATTTTTATTTCCATTGGGCTATAGACATCTTCTTGCACTCTGAATCAGAACATTCTATTACTTTGCCATTACTTAGTGAGAAGGATGAAAGTATTACCATGCCATTAGTGATTAATGTGGTTACTAGGTATTGGGGCGAAGAGATTTCATTAGATAATGGCGTTGCAGTAAAGAATTATTCTGGACTCAAGGGACCAATAATGATAGAGGGAATAGACCGAGCTGAAAAAAATGGCTTTGTTTCATATATTTATGAGGGTTCTATGAGAGATCTCAAGAAAAGAGTGGACCAAGGGATACCACCAATAGTTATAACTCCAGGTATTCACGAAACTATACAACACGCAACTATCATTTGCGGTTATAACCCAGAGGAACGTAGACTCCTCACTTATGTTCCACAACCCGATACAGTAGGTGCAATTCCTGAAGTAAAATTTGAGCAGGATTGGAAACAAGATGGTATGGTCACGCTAATACTTATTCCAAAAGATATGGGACATCTGTTTAAAAATGAGGATCTAAGATTTAAAGACTCAAATAGAATTTGTTTTGAAGCAGAAAGGTTGCATCTTCAAGGGAATAGTTATGATGCGATAGATAAACTGCGTAAGGCAGTTGAAACTGACAGTGAAAATCCTCAGGCGTGGTGTTTACTAGCAGGTGTATATAATGAACTTAACTCTGACGAGGCAGTCTTATGTTATGAAAAAACGATCAAGATTAATCAAAAATATTACCTTGCTTACCGTGGTCTTGGAAATTATTATTTAAAAAAGAAGGATTATACCCTTGCTGAAGCATATTATACAAAAGCAATTGAGATCAACCCTTATAGATTTGGACCAATATATAAAAATCGAGCGGTTGCGCGATTGCAACTTAATAATAATCCAGGGGCTAGAGAAGATCTAATAAAGTACCTTGAACAAACTCCTAATGCGGAAGACCGAACAAACGTAAAAGATGCATTAGATCAGCTTTAAAAATCTAATCAGCTCAAATCCCATCATTTGCATTTGATGTAAATATATGCCTGCTTTTTTTATTCTCAAAAGTGGGTGTAAGCAAGTTAAATACGAGTGCGGTCTTAAAGTCTATTATTGGTATTGATAATATTATAACACAGTGAGAAAAAAGGAGAGAACTTTATGGGTAGCTATGATCATATGAAAACAATAGACTTAATTAATAAGAATACGGATCATTCTAAGAATATTCTAATAGTTTTTCCATCTGCTTTCTCAGCAAACAAAATGGATGAACTAAAGTCTTTCATAAGTAAAAAGCTTCAGTTAAGCAATATTACAGTGAGTAAAATCGTTAATGAAGAAACATGCATTACATTTGAGGTTGGAGATGTTGTAGAAGCGGCAGCAATCACATCTGAAATGTTCGGCATAGACAAGGTTGCTATTGCAAAACGCATCGAAAATGAATTCAATGATGTTGTAAATGAAATTGTTCATATCGGAAAGCAAATAATATTGCCAGGAGAAAAATTTTTTGTTAAAGTTTGTACTAGTGATAGTGCGAAAAAAAAAATAAGCTATGTTGGAAGAGATATAGAATTTGCTGCTGTAGGTAATCTTGTAGCAGAGCTCTCCCATCTAAGAGCAACACCAGTAAAGAATGAACTTGGAGCTGATAAAATAATTTTAGCATATGTTAGCAAGGATTCAGCATATGTATGTCTTCAAATAGAAGAAGCTCTTGGAGGTTTACCATTTGGCTACCAAAACAAGAAAGTAACATGCGGTATACATAATATTCTGTCGCTTGTATCTTGTATGTTATCCATGAAATGTGGTTTTATACCTGAGCTCTTTATTCTGTACACAAATGAATATGATCTTAAAGAAAATGCAAAGATGTTTGGTAATATAGCATACAAGATGGCAATCAGAAAACATACAATTCGAATAATGCATATCGATATTCCAGATGGATATGATAATAATATAAAATTCATGTTGCAAGAGAGTATATCTGCTAGGATTTCAACTCTTTTACCAGGAAAGCAATTAGTTGTACCGCTAAGTGCAGCGATTCATCCTCCATGGTTTGTAGAAGAAGTTACTGATAAAATTGTACATGCAAGGAAGAGCTACTGGATGCCACTTGTTCTCTTAACTACTGGAATATATCATGAAGCGATAGCAATGGGGTTAAAAGACAAAACAATGCTAATTGATGTTCTGATTAATAACATGACTTTCACAAAGCTGGAGTATAAAAAATATCAACGTATGATTGATACTTCATCTAAAGTTGCACTTAAGAATATGAAAACTATTTCATTAAATGTAGGACCGAATTATCTCCACAACATTATCGATTCCGTTTAGTTTTTCAGTCAATGTCATTAATTCATTTGCCTTTCTTTGATATTTGGAATCACCTAATATTTGACGAATTGCAACAGCAACTTGACTAGCATTCAATTGTTTTGATCTTAACATAAGACCTAGACCAATTTTAGCGATCTTCTCCGAATTGCCTAGTTGTTCACCGTGATTTTCTATAGGTATCGTGATAATGGGTTTGCCAAACTGAATAGCCTGAGATATTGCTACATGCCCACCACGCAATACTATCAGATCACTCATATCAAAGATTTCATCTCGTACAGGGCACCATTCATAGTACCATCCTAATCCTGAGAGTTTTTTAGGTTCAGGATTTCCTTTTGGTTTCCCTTCAGAAATTATATATTGGATGTTATCGCCAAGTTGTTTGCAAGCATTTACTGCAATTCTAATGATTGGCATGCGAGTTTCTAACGGTCCACTCACATGAATAAATACTATTGGTTTGGATCTGTCTAAACCAAGATAATTTGCTACCTTGCTGATATGTTCTGGTGTTACATATGATTTTGGTGTGGTAAAACCCACGTAATTTAATTTCCGTGACACAGAGCTCGTATCCCAGACATTGTGGGATGCTATTGTATATGGAGGAGGTAGATCAGGTACTAGAATTCTGTCTGCTAATGTCCACATAATGCCAAGAATTTCGCCGGCTATCTTTTCAAATACCCTAGATATCCAGAATTCCCGAAGTTGCGGAGAGAGTAAAAGTTTAACTTGATTCAAAATCACTATAGATGGTATTCCTAAAAATTTAGCTGCTACGACTGGTGATAGTCTTGAATCTGAAACTATGATATTTGGTCTATATTCTATCATGTTATGGACCTCTCTATTAATCTGCCTTAGAAAATTCGTAAACCATTTGGGAATATTTGAAATACTATACTTTATTGAAAATTCGCCTTCAATATTCCATGAGAACTCAACGGGAGGAACTATTACACAATCGTAGCCATGCATGCTGATATACATTTCTGCTTCTCCAAAGGAGGAAAACCTAGAAAATACTCCCAAGTTCCGAAGCATATTTGCTATCATAACCAGTCGGCTTGCATGCCCAAGGCCAACGCCATAAGGTGTAAGGTAAGCTTTTGCCAAGTTATGAAATTGTAAAAAAGGCCTTACTATATATTGCTAAGGAATGCCGAGCTAGACTTCTTATGTAGACTTAAGGAATATAACGTCACATTATCATTGATGGTGGTGTCAAACCAAACATATCTTTAATTTGTTAAACTTTACCTTTGTCATTTATATACTACATTACCCTAACTTTGCCAAATGAGATACGATAATTTGTAGAGATATTCTATAGCTAAAGATCAACTTTTTTTACATTTCCATTAGGCTTGATTTCTTTATATACGATGGCTCCAAATTTGAATAGTTGTGATTCTGGCATAAGCCAAGCATCAGGCGGAGCGCCAGCCTTATAACATATGTTTGCAAGATACTCATCAATATCCCAATTCAACTCCACAGGAACTTGGGGAAGGAGTAATCCTGAGCCATACTTACATTTTAATATCAAACCGTCCCTTCCGATTTTAATGTGGTTCTTGTAATCTTTTGGATTCTGCACCTCTATCTTCTCTGGTGGCGAAAGAACACTAACTTCAAAAATTATATTTTCAATATCCTCTTTATTTATCGGCTCAAATCTAGGATCCTGCGTGGCTGCAGCTACAGCAGCTTCGATTACTGATTGATAGAGTGTTTTTTCAGCAACAGGAAAACCTACGCATCCTCGCAGATACTCTTTGTTATTGCTTAGGTAATTTAAAGTAACAAATACTCCAGCCTTTTGAGAAAGTCCATATGAATTATCAGCATTAATGACTACTGACTCATTAAGATATTTTTCAACTGCTTTTCTAGCTAGCTTAACTATTTTCTCTCCGTATATCTCAGACATAAATCTGACCTATATGTAGATTTCACATATGTGCAAAACTTAATTTAAAATTATACAATAATATCTTGAATCTTAATAAGCCCATCAATTACCTTTGCGAGACAAAGGAGAAACCTTAGATAAATGAGCCTTTGAGTTTATTTTATAGGAATCTCTAATACAATTTGTTAGATAATAATTCAATTATGATGTTTAATCAAGGTCTTTTATGAATTTTATCTAATTATTGGTGTTTTTTTATCAAAACCACCAGAGCCAAATTTACAGTAAAAGCACTGATCTGATTGCATATAAGGTATTTGCTGAATTACTACTGCACCGATTTTGAGCGCGATTTTAGTCATTATCCTATATTTCAAAGGCATTGAAGGAATAACCTCATTAAAATAAACCTTATAATGATCTGGACACAGCTTGAGGCTGATCTGGGCTTTCTGTCGATGATCAGGACTGATATCTTTGTTACTGTTGCTTATGGCCTTGGCTATATTAATCTGTTCACGAATATATTCATGTTTTGGACAAGGGCAATCTTTACCCTGAGGATGCTTATATGCGGGGACATTCCTCCAATTAAACTCTGGGAAGTCCTTCTCAAAATCGTCCATAT
>JBKPMK010000581.1:0-5372 GCA_046732115.1 Thermoproteota archaeon | reverse complement strand
CTAGAGAAGATCTTGACCGCCATAATCTTGAAAAACATAAGACAAGTACTCTATAAAAAATGCGACTTTAGTGTTAGAGAATATACTAAAACTTTCTGGATGTTTGTGGCGTCGAAGAGGGCGTATATGAATCCTATAAATAAAAGATATCATCTATATTTCTGCAGATACATTCAGTGGATGTCCTACGTATTATTAGCTTGCTTTTAATAATTTAATGACCAGTATATGTGACAGACATACAAATATGAGTAATGATGATAAAGATAAAAAAAGAGGAATTCCCCCTTCTCAGGCTGATAGCTCTCAAGATGCATCCAATAGAAGTGACAACAACAAACGTCGGGGATAAGGACAAAAAAATACTGGATACTGGAGATATATCAAGAGCAAGCATTGCTGCAGCAGATATAGTGAAAGGAACAACTAAAGCAGAGGATGCAATTCATATACCACAGATATCGGCATACTAAATGCTGATCTACCACATGTTGGATCTATACTCATAGATGTTGATGAAACAATGATATCTGGTATAAATGCAAAATAGAAGGCTATTAAATTATGAGATCAGAGTGTTGAGAAGTCAGCAATTTTTAAATACTGACTATATAGTACTTTGCCCACTGTTCTACGTTTCACCTAAGCGGTGGGAAGGAAGCCCCCGCTGCTTTAGCGGTTAAGAAAAGTTTATCAGTGTAAAAGTATTAACTTCGTAAGGGCTCCGTGAATTTTGCAGTATTGTTTTATTTGAATTATTTCAGTTATAGTGGTAGTGTATACAAAATCTCATTTGTATACTAGTACAAGTCTCCAAAAGTAGTTAATATCACGGATTTATTTTGTACTTTGCCCAAACTCAGTCAGTTGAGCAATTTCATCCTGAAGTGGCTGGGCCTAGCGGGCCCGCTACTATCAGGTTTGATCATATAATACAATAAATTCTGCCTTGGAGGTAAAGAGTCTAGTCTTCTAGTACAATGATCAATTCATCAATCAAATAAAATGATCGAAAGTACGGCTCCTCATATATAGCAGATCTAATAAAACATTCTTATGAAATATAGAAGCAGAACTGACATAGTTGGGTTAATGCTAGAAGCAGCAAATGGTGGAGCTACCAAGACAAAAATAATGTACAAAGCATTTCTGTCGTATGCACAGCTGAAAGAATATCTAACAGTTTTGTTACAAAATGATGTGTTAGAATATGAGGATGAAACACAACTGTTTAGAACAACAGAAAAAGGTTTACGTCTATTGCAAATGTATAATCAATTTGACGAAATGATGTCTATCGCAAATGTAAGGAAATAAACAATATTTTTTCTCTTATTTATTTTCTTCTTTCAATTTGTATGAAAAGCCATTTTAAAGGAAATTTACATCAATAACCTATTTTATTTTGTTTAACAGATAACCCAATCACAATAGATGTGTTGTTTAGCATGATAAGGAAACCAAATGCCTGATTCCCTTTTATCATATTTCAATATATCATATTAATCCTGCATATCACATGATTACAAATCATAATTCAAATGGCGATAGCCTATATTGTGTATATATATATCCATCCATGTATTAAGCACAGACCTGAGGGTACAGGAAATATGTCCTATGATGCAATAAAGAATGAGCCACTAAATTAAATCATAAGAGATTGATACGAGAATGACGTACAGAGGAGAATTGTTAATTATTGTGAATATGCAGATAAGATGTCGGCATTAGAATATATAGAAAGTACTTAGAAGTGGGTTAAGAGACCCTGCTTATCATTCGAGGTAGATATTGGATTTAAGTTTATAAAAATTACCTTCAAATTATTTATATAATATTCGCTCTGTAAATTTTGTCCGTTTTATAAAATGGCAAAGTACAATTCATAGTAGCTTGTAATAATTACAGGAATATATATGCCAATTTTAGATTGCCATGTACACCTAAATAATTATAACGAATTAGGTGAGTCAAAAAAAATTCTTTCGTTAGAAGAGAGGATAAATGCATTGCTTGAGTCTATGTATAATAACGATATTAATTATTCTATTATACTGTCATCTTATAAAGTTGATATAAATAGACCATCTACACGTCAAATTATTGATGCCACAAAAAAATATATTGATAAACTTGGCGTTGTAGCAGGATTTTCAATTGACAATCACACCAACGAAGACTTAGGAAATTACAGAAAATGGCTTAAAGACGGATATATCAAAGGTATAAAGATCTACTGCGGATATGAGCATTACTATCCATATGATGAACGATATCAAAGAGCTTATGATATGTGTGTTGAATATGGAAGACCACTTATGGTTCATACTGGAGATACGTTGTCAAGTACAGCTAAGATCAAGTATTCCCATCCTTTAAATATAGATGACATTGCTGTGGATAATCCTGAACTAAATATAATTATGTGTCATTTAGGAAATCCTTGGATAATAGATTGCCAAGAAATACTTTACAAGAATAGAAATGTGTATGCAGACATTTCTGGTCTCTTCGTCGGTGAATTTACTTTGACTGCTGAAACTCACTATGTAAGAAAAATAAAAGAACTATTAAACTATGTGAGTGCACAACATCATCTATTATATGGAAGTGATTGGCCCATTTCTAGCATGATCTCATATCTTGGCTTTGTTCAAAAACTCGAACTTAATCGAGAATCAAACGATCTCCTAATGTTCAGGAACGCAGAACGCATTTTTAAATTATAAAGCATCTTCTATGTACCTACATCTTCAATATTTGATCGATCCTACTAAATATGTTTAATTGAATGTATGCCAATGCATGTTAGTAGTTGTATTTGTAGATATTTTTGTTAAATCCATATTTACTGTGCCCGTAGTTTCATTTCCAAAAATATCTACTACTTTTATAGCAATCGTGCATAATATCGCGCCTTCGAATTCCCTACTTGTGCATTTTGGTACTGGTTGTATCCTTCTACCTACCCGACGCATAGCTTGCCAACTGGATTTAAAAATTGTACCATCATAATTCCAATCTATAGCCCAATAATCAATTAAAGACAATGGTTTGTCTGCTAGTATTTCCTGGAGTCTCTTCTGTTGTTGCTCACATTCTAAAGGAAAATCAAATACAATATACTTATCTATGCCCGCAGTCACTCGATATTTTCCATCTATTTGTTGAATTTCTGGTTCCATAAGATGTAAGTATGGTTTATCGTAGAATCGTATTTTTCCATTTAGAGAATATAAATAATCCATGTCTTTCGCCTTGTTTAGATATTCATATATTTCAGGAGGTATTGCCTTATTAACAATTTTACTGTGCCACTCTCTATTTGATGCACGCTTTCTTGCACCAAGCATGTGATCATAGTTATACTCGTAACTCCAGCCAAGAATGACTAACCTTTGATATCCTCTCCCATCGAGATGTTCAGCTAATGTTTCAAGTTCCTCTACCTTCTTTGCAGTTACGGGTATGTCAGGATAACTTATGTAGACTAGTTCATCGAGTAATCCATCATTTCTTATTCCAATACTAGGAATGTCTTTTCTAGGAGTCGCACCGTATAGTTTGAGAATTCCAGATTGAATGTCACAAATACGTAAACCAGTCGAATAGATTAATTGTCTCTGATAATTACCTATCTTCTCTATGAGAAAAGGTTTAGATCTATTTTGAACTAGACGGTTGCGTATTATTTGTATTGCTACTTTTGAAAAATCGCATCCTATCCATTGCCGCCCTTTTTTCTCTGCTACCACTAATGTTGTCCCAGAGCCTGCAAAGAAGTCTGCAATTAAGTCTCCTTGGTCAGAAAAATTGGTAATTATTCTTTCTAATAATTCAGCATGTTTTTCAGTAGGATAGTTAGACGAATAATTATATCCTTGAATATCTATCCATAAATTATCTACTATCTTATGTTCACGCGGCTCTACCCAGTATTCTGGATACTTTACTCCCTCACGTTTTCTGATAAATTCTAGTGTCTGGCCGTTTGATCTCCAATATTCTAAAAGACTTTTATTTTTTATGATTTCTAACTCATCTTTTGTTATCTGAGATTTACTGGATGAGATATAGATATTAAATTCATCTTCGAATTTGCGATAATTTTCAATAGCTCTAAGTGCTCTTTCCCTTTTCCATTTCCATTGTCCTCTGTTAGGTGTTATCCCAAATATTTCATATCGCATGGTGGGCCTCTCGACATTGCTCCAAAATCCCATCCATTTTGCTTCTACTTTTTCTGTTTCAGAAAGTGGCTGCTTAAATTTACTACTTGGACATTTGGTGTACCATAGTATGGTATCATTGCCGGTATGCATTCTATCTATTTTATCAAATTGATATATCAGACCCTTTTTACGGCCTCGTTTTACTATGATTTCATTTCTAAAATTTTCTATACCAAATATCTCGTCCATAATTAATTTGGTATAATGGCTTATGTGATAATCAAGATGCAAGAAAATAGAGCCATCGTTAGTAAGTAACCTCTTCATTAATTGTAACCTTGGATAAAGCATATCCAAGAAGGAGTCAATTCCTTCTTTCCAACTATCTTTGTAGGCTAATCTTTGTATTATTGAAAGTACTTTAGAGCTCTCTGTATCACCTACTTCAAATTTTGCATAGTAATTTTCATTTGTCCAAAATGGAGGGTCTGCATATATTAGACTTATCTTACCTTCGTAACCTGAGGCAATAAGTGCCTGCATTGTAAGAAGGTTGTTTCCACAAATAATTCTGTTTATTCTGTCCCTCTCGATTTTAATATTGGAATTACCCTTGAAAAAGGTTTGGGTTGTTGATGGTTGGTTTACTGTTGGATTTGAAAACACAATCTCAGATGTTTGAATTTCTGTTCCCTTTATGTTTATTAGATGATGTGGTTTAGTGTTCCACGTTAGCCTTGCTGACTCTTTCTTCCGAATTGTTATTCCCAATTATTTTCTCACTATTAGACCACGTGTAAACATATTTCTTTTACTATCTTATATTGTAGCAAAATAATGTTATATGCGATAACACTCAAATTTGCAAGACTATTATTTAAATTAGATTAAATATTTTCTTGTATTTTAGAGAAAAAGTAAAGTAACAAGTATTTATCAAATATGTCAAGATAACTTCTTGAAGAGGTACAAAAATTTTGCTATTCATGATTTATTAATTGTAATGTGTATCATGGGTCTAATCCCATAGATCTACTTCTCTTGACGTGTAACACCGATCTAGTACAATGATCACTTCATCGATCGAATAATATGATCAAATAAAATGATCGAAAGTACGGCTCCTTATAAATATCAGATCTAATAAAACATTCTTATGAAATATAGAAGCAGAACTGACATAGTTGGGTTAATTCT
>JBKPMK010000580.1:0-4833 GCA_046732115.1 Thermoproteota archaeon | reverse complement strand
CTTGACTAAATCTAAATGTCAATGTTGTATCTGATGTGCTAATCTCAACTTTCTTTCTCAAAGCTTTATGAAATATGTGAAGACCAATTTTCACATATGTCGTGTTTGATAGACACAAGGCTGCTTCCCAGAGCTAGGCAGGTCAGTTCAAGATTTGTTAACAATTAAAACATACTCTCCATGTCCAAATAGATAGTCCTTATTTATAATACAAATCTTAATTTTTCTAACTAGACACAGATCCTCTACATCCTATCTTCTTCCCTGCGGTAGGAGGCTTGACTCTGTCTGTCGCCATATACTCTTAGGTGTTAACAGAACACAAGAACAGATTTTTTTGCATGCAAAATATCGTTATAAACCACAAAAACAATTCTGTATATTAATTAGTATGCTAAAAATTGGAAATAAGGTGGTCTATGACACTATTGAAGAGTTCATAGACCCTTCTCGTTCTGCGCTAGTTGTATGGGACGTACAAAATATGCTAGTCAATAGAATCTTTAACAGAGATGAATTTACTAACAATCTCAATTTTGTTGTAAATCTAGCAAGAAGAGCAAATGTTCCAATATTCTTTACTCGTATTCAAATATTGCCTAACAGATTTGAATCTCCTTCAAGACTGTATACACTAAGTAAGTTAGGATTTGACCGCACTAGTCAGACAGTAACTAAAGAAGACCTTGATTTTGCAGTAAAACCAATCCAATTGCTCCAGCAACAACAACAACAACAACAACAAGAAGAAGAAGAAGAAGAAGAAGAAGAAATAGTGATTGATAAGCATACAGCAAGTATTTTTGTAGATACAGGCTTTGAACACATGTTGCGTAATGCTGGTATTATCACAGTAGTTTTTACTGGTATTGCAACAGAATTTGGAATTGAATCTAGCGCCAGAGATGCTTCAAACAGAGGCTTTTATTCTGTAGTAATTTCAGATTGTGTTTCCTCGCCAGATAGAAATGCGCACGAAAGGTCTATTGACAATATGAGGAAGCTAATAACAATTATAACTTCAAAGGATATTGAGTATAGCTGGTCAAAATAGTTTTAAAATAAATTAAAATGCTCTAAATAGTAATCCAGTATCGCTGCATACCAGTGGGATTATCACGGCTTAATCTACATTATTCCGGTTATACTAGTCTATTCATAACTGCTATTTCTATCAATAATAGCTTTTTGAGATCTTAACCACGACGGTATTATCGAGAGAAGCATAAGAATAGCCGAGAGAAGAAAAACATCATGTAATGAATTTAGAAAATCATGTAATATGACATTAGATGAATAGAACATGGTTGCAGCCTGGATACCAAAATGCTTGCTTGGGATCCTGTCATTTGCTGCTGTTGCCCCAATGCCTCCTAAAAAGATGGATTCAACATTATTCAATGGCATAGTATGGGATATGATCAGAAATGCTAGTCCAAAGCTTAACGTACTGCCAGTTAGGACAAACATGGTACTAGTTCCGGCCGCTATACCTCTTCGATATCGTGGAACAGCGTTCATTATTGATGCTCTGTTTGGTGAAGCGAAAACACCCATCCCTGTTCCAATTAATGCCAAAGGCAACAGAGTTTCCAAGAAAGTAGATTTTATACCTAATCCTGTAAGCATAAAAAAGCCAACTGCTGATATGAAAAGACCAATAGGCGATATCATTCTAGATCCATATTTATCAGATATCCAACCACTGACTGGTCCAAAAATTGATAATGATACAGACACTGGAAGAAGATATATGCCTGCATCAAGCGGACTAAGTTTCATGGTAGCTCCTTGAAGATAAAATGTCATCATTAAGGTAAAAGCACCTCTTGCTATTGCATTAAAAAATATTGCAATGTTGCCACCTAGAAATGACCTTATCTTAAATAATGATAAATCTATCATTGGTTTGATTACATTTTTCTCTATAAACACAAATAATGCTATCAAAGATATCCCTGTCACAATAAACAAATACATTTCAAATGGTATGCTATTTAACATCTGAAAAGAGCCAAACGTTATTCCTACAAGAATAAGGAATAATCCTACAGTCAAGGCTGCATTTCCTATCCAGTCTATTTTTTCTCTTTTAATTGTTCCTAATTCTCTTAGCTTTGTATGAGACCATATTGTTGCAAAGATCCCAATTGGTATATTTATCCAGAATATTGACCTCCAACCTAAATAGGAGGTGAGAAATCCTCCAACTATTAGCCCCATAACAGATCCAACTACGATTGATATTTGGTTAAGCCCAAGTGCTTTTCCCCTTTCATTTTCTGGGAATGCATCCGTAATAATGGCAGCACTATTTGAAAAAAGAAAGGCAGCTCCTAATGACTGGGCAATTCTAAACAATAAAAGCTGTTCTCCTGTTTGAGAAACACTGCATAATACTGATCCTGCCGTAAATATGATAAATCCAAGATTATATAATTTAACTCTTCCAAACATGTCTGAAAGTCTACCAAGGTTAAGAAGAACTGATGCCGTTACAAGCCAGTATCCAAGCACTATCCATACTAATGTTAAAAGCGAGACATGTATATCAGATACAATAGTAGGTAAGGCTATAACAACTATGTTTGTATCAAGGGAAGCCATCAGCGTTCCTATTGTTGTGTTACTTAATGCAGTCCATTTGTATTCTAAAGTCAATTAATGATGTTAATAGTTTTGTGTAATATGCTTTATAATACCAGCATACAATCTTCTTTGGTTAGATCCTATTCATATTCTTGCTCGATCTATACCTTTAGAGATGATGATAAATTCACATCATAGATCTTAGGTGTAAATATTCAAAAACCACATATAGTAACATTTTTTCAATAAGACTATATGTTGACAAAACAGTCCCTGTCACCTAGAGCTTTAATTCGTCCTGACCTGTGCTCCTGAAGAGGTAGCTGAACTTGTCGCATTTCATTAACAACAATAGCATAAAATCTGTTATTACCACCACTAATTCAAGTTCATTACACTATATCTTCTTCTTTCAGCTATTCTCATGCTCATGTCAATAATACCATATTGGATAACAGTTGGGAATAATAAAAATAACAATCATAATGATAACAACTAAAGTCGTTATGCCAAATATATTAATAATGCATTAGTTAGAGTGATCCAATATAACTAATCTATGGTTAATCGTAAATAAGCTGGAAAATTTTGAAAAAATATTCAATTACATGCAAAAACATAATAATTACATAAAACATATTCATAACAAACACATGATCTACTACTGCTGTGATTCCATTCGCAGATTAAGTAAGATGAATTACATTGATTACGATACCAAAGGCCAAGCTGTAGTATACCTTCAAAACGTTGATGTTAAAACAAATATTCCATCTGTCTTGAGAGATTACAGGTACTGCATACAATGCGGTATCGATACAAGAATGCATCCAATAATCAATTCAAAAGATATTAATCATTGTACTACTCTAAGAGATGGCCTGCTTAATAAGAAAATAGCCTTGTCTTTTGGAAAAAAAGAGAAATCTGCAAAAAGTGATGATACATATAGTAATTATCAAGATTATTATGTTTTCAATCTCACTTCATTAAATGAACTAAATGAAATTCAAGAAGATGATGCAGATTATCCTATTCGAACTACTTTAGACTATTGTCCATATTGCGGTTATGGCTACTCTATTAACAGTGAAATTCAGAATACCAATTTTCTAATTAGAATGAATTATTTAGTATAGTAGATGGCTACACTAGAAGTGAATCCAAATGATCGCTCATGTAAACTTGATTGTATTAAAATTCTAATGATCCGTCGTGCAAAGTTGATTGCACTACAAACCCCAGCGATCCATCATGAACAACCATGTCAACCAGCTGTAATAGGTATATCATATCCTCCAACGTCGGGTCAATGAGCCCGCCAATTTATACATCGTATTAATAATGAGCTTCATTACAAATCTCCTATGGCCCTCCTTATAGTAATCTTTTCTCTAAACAAAGATTATTAATTACAAAAACTGTTAAGAATCATTGCAGAAAACATGTCCTAAATGTAGCAAGCATTTTGAATGTCTTGAATCAATGGATTGTTGGTGCTTTCATTTGGGAAAATACTGCCAGATGGATAGATCTATTAAAGATTGTATGTGTAATAATTGTTGTTAACTCACAACGATATTAGCAGCTTTTTATTGGAATAGCATGCAAGTCAGCACAGAACGATAAACCAGATTACACATGAACCCTAAAAACTAACAGAACACTCAACTTCGAAGAACTTCAACATACCAGGATAAGGAATTGACCTTCTGAATCTATGTGCGTTCTTTATCATAAATCCATACTTACAAAAGCCAAATTCTTTGGTGTCTGCAAGATGCTTGTTTTTATCCATTTCAAGTTCTTTTTTGTTTCCATATTGTTTGACATCATATAATACTGCAGAACCTATAATTGCTCCGGATATGAGCTTATTATGATCAATACTTAAGGAGTCCAATCTTTCCTTGTCTATGTTCTTTGAAGCATGTATCAAGAACTTTCCTCTGAAGGAAGTATTCCAGTTTCTCAATTCTATATTCTTTTTTCCTGATACTAAAAGTTCAGCATACGGTTGTTTTAGAGACAGGCATTTCATATTTATTGTCGAACAAAGATAGCTATAGTTATGATCTAATTCTTTAGGATTTGTATCAATTCTTTAGGATTTGTATCAATAGTGTGGTCTTAAATGCGAAAGTCGAATAGTCCTAACACTGATTTAGTAGTCATTTTTATTTTCATTTCCACTTGCATGTACAGCTAGCGATATAATTCTACATAGGAGCGTGCGTATGTTTT
>JBKPMK010000579.1:0-3489 GCA_046732115.1 Thermoproteota archaeon | reverse complement strand
CTCCCCATAACTGTGTCTTCCAAGCAGTAAATTCAACTATTTGGGAATGATCTATAAACAAATTGACGCTAGGTCCAAATTGCTTAAGATACCATTTAAACACAGGTGGATCTGAAGCTTCAAACATAAAGCAATTAAAGCCAAATTTTTTGTTCAGCTCGTTGATAACATCTATCCTCCATTCTTCTGGCGGCAAATCCTCAGTTATCCCTTCAGACTCAATCATCATAATTTCAGCACCAGCACTCTGATGCATATCTATTTCATCCAAGACATCGTCGAGTGTCTTTAACTTTGTTTTATATCCAGAAATATGTGTCCCAGCTCCAGCACCATACATCATTGATACCTCTGGTTTGGGCTTCATACCCAATTTCTTTACCTGCTTTACAAGTTCAACTTTATCTCTTAATGGGATTGGTGCAAGACCACTTGAAACTTCAACTACGTCAAAACCTAATGATTTACATTCTTCCAAATACCTGTCAACTGCAGCAGAGCCTTGTACTATTGCTCTTTCTATAAACCCGCCAGTCGAAACATAAACATCATACTTATGGCAGATGTCGATAATCTTCTTCAGTATTTCAATGGATAGGAGCCTTTGAGAACCGCCAGCAAACTTGAAACCGTCGATATAATCTCCCCACATATCCAATAAATCTTGAAGATAGGTGATAGTAACAGCACTGTAATAAGGGCCCCTTATCTCTACTATTCCATCATGTCTTGGCTTTGGAGGAGATTCGAAAATCTTTACAAAGTTGAAAGCTTTTTCATTTGGGTTCTTCGTGGTATTCATAATTAAAGTATAGTTGCAGTGGTTGTCGTATCTGTTTGTTTCGAATTAGCTATAACTATACTCAGACACGCATATGAAATAATAGAAACATCATACGAGAACAGAGAAAAATTGCAATCAATCCCAAATTTGATAAACTCATAACCGCACTTAGAACTGCAGTAGATAACGACGGAACGTTAGATAAAGAAGTGACATCATATAACGACATATTTGATGCATTTAGGTTAGCGTTAAAGTTCTACCATTTCAGAGATGCCAGTGAATATGATTGATGCTGAACAGATAGGCTATAAAAGGTAAAAATGAAAGGTTCTTTTAGAATTAGAAGACTATGAGCCTAGGAGTTATGAAAAATTATTGTTAAATCAAGGAGCCTGTTTAGTTATTTTACTCATTATATAAGTCTGCTTTTCGTAGATTTGTTTGACTTTTTGGAGTGAATCTATATCCGAGACACTTTTGTCTTCACGTATATTCTTTATTCTAGGAAAACGCAATGCAAAACCACTATTATGTCTGTTACTTTTTTGAATACTGTCAAAAGCAACCTCTAGAACTATTTCTGGCTTTACCATTATTCTAATGCCCTCATCTTTTATCATAATTGATTTTAACCTTTTTGTCATTTGATATATCTCGTCATCAGTTAATCCAGAATAGGCCTTACCAATTGTTCTTAAATTATTAACGCTACTATTATTACTATCCTCCTCTGTTACTGCAAATGTATAATCGGATAACGCGCCTGCCCTCTTTCCGTGCCCATATTCAGCAATTACAATAACTGCATCGATTGTATCTAATTCTTTTTTAAGCTTTACCCAATATTTTCCTCTTTTCCCAGGGTGATAATGAGAATCCGGATCTTTTAGCACCAGTCCTTCATGACCACTATCCCTACTCTTTTCAAACATTGCAATAATATCTTCCTCCGAATTTACAAGCTTATATATTGAGTTAACGATAGGTTCTTTAAAAGATATATTTGATAGAATTCCTTTTCTTTCTTTAATTGATCTTTTGATTAGACTTTCTCCATCCAAATACATGATATCAAATATTACATAAACAAGCGGGGTTTCTGCCATGATTTGTTCTGTCAGATTCTTTTTATGAATTCTTTTTTGGAGTTCTTGGAAATGAAGTGGTTTGTCATTTTGAAAAGCCATCACTTCTCCATCCAAAATAAAATCTTCTATATCTGATGACAACAGTTTTGTTTCCAATGCAGCACTAGCTAATTCGGGAAATGCGTTAGTAACGTCAGAAAGCTTACGAGAAAATAGCCTGATTTGCTGTCCAGACTTGTGCATTTGTGCTCGTATACCGTCATATTTGAATTCGCAAATCAAAGGTTTCTGATAATACTTGATTATCTCTTCTGCCGTGAACATCACATCTGCTAACATGTAGCTTATAGGTCTGAGTGGTTCGATTAGTGTCGTATGCAAAAGGTTTCTCTTGGCCAACAATACTACCTTGGAAATATCTCCTGAAACGAGCATTGCGTTTCTAACATCTTTAAGATCCTGACGGAATACTTTTGATATTGCAATTTCAACCAGACCTTCTGTCAAACCGATCCTTAATTCTCCGTTTATGATTTTTATCAGATATTTTGCTTCAAGCGGCGAGCTGTCAATAAGCAGTCCTTTTAAGATGTTTTTCTTATCTTTATTGGAACCAGAACCTATAGTATCTGCAATTTTCTTAAGGCGGCCATATATGGATGATAACGTTAAAGGTTGTTGTTGGAAAAGTGAAACCATGTGCTTTTTTGATACCGCATACTCAGATAATGCTCCCATATCTCCATATTGCAAGTAGACCTTCTGAATTTGGTTTGAATCTAGAGCAGCTATTTCTGAAAGTACTTGTATTACTGTACTGTATCCTATATTCATCACAAATTTTGAACCTTGTGGAAATATTCTACTAGAAAAGAAGAGAACAGCAATAGGTAAAGATTCTTCATCATCATTTAAAGAATAAAGGTAGTCAGAAAGGATGTTCACTTTCATATTTTTGCTGGTGGTTGCTCGTATCTTTTCACAGGTATCTACAAAATGCGAAAAACAAGTTGAACAGTTACCAGAATGAATGGATATAATAGACACATCATCTCCTTTCTTTTAGAGTAGCCATTTTAAACTCATTAGGATCAAAACTTGAAACCATTTGATTACCATCATATACTTTCGCATATAAAGTTGATATTATTAATCCCATAGAACTTGATGCACTGATTACAATAAAAACTATGATAACTATCTGTTATTCTAGTATTCAATCCATTGTAGCTATTATACTTATAATTACGTATTCACTTTTTTAGCAATATATAAAATGAAAGCTGTTGGTCTTTACAAATACTTACCAATAGAAGATCCTCAATCGCTAGTTGATTTAGACATTCCACAGTCCATTACTGATACCACAGGACATGATATACTAGTTGCTATAAAGGCAATCTCAGTAAATCCTGTCGATACCAAAGTCAGAAGAGGATTGATTCCTCCTCCACCCACTATTTCAGAAGAAAATAAAAATACTCCACGTATTTTAGGATGGGATGCTGCTGGAGAGGCGGTAGAAGCTGGTTCAGATTGCACACTCTTTAAGAAAGGAGACACTGTTTACTATGCTGGCAGCATTTCTAGACCATTAGGAACAAATTGCGAATT
>JBKPMK010000578.1:0-2197 GCA_046732115.1 Thermoproteota archaeon | reverse complement strand
CTTCAGGCTTCAATTTTTGTGGAAACCATGTTAAATTGCCTGTTGTGACATCCCATTTTGCACCATGCCACGGACAAGTCAGCTCCTTACCATTGAGTTCGCCTTCGTGTAGCTCAGCTCCAGCATGATTACAAATATCATTCATTGCATAATAATTTCCTCCTATGTTTGTAACTAGAATTTCCTTTCCACTAGCTGTCACATGAGTTAATTTCCCCTCAGTGATATCTGAGGTTTTACCTATCATAATTTTTGCCATAATGAACTGTTAAAAAAATGCCATATTTTAAGGTGTCATAGTTCATACGTAAGACTAATTTAAAAAATATTAAGAAATAATAGCCTAAACCAGAGTTTTCAGAACAAGATTATTATAGTAATATGCATCTGGATATTCTATTATTGTGACTCAACTATCACAGTGCCTTTCATCTCAGGATGTATGGTACAATAGTATGGGAAGGAACCAACTTTGTTTGCAATAAACGTAATACTTTGAGATTGAAAATATCCTAAATTATTTGAATGTACTTTGAATGCATCTATATTGAAATTGTGTTTTGAACTGGTGTCTTCATTAATTATATGGATAGATTCTAACTCTCCTTGTCTTAATGTTATCGCTGGGCTGTTATAACCTATTCCTATACTTCTTCTTGCGCTACTAGTGGATTGACTTGTAAATACATATCCAGATTGGGGAGAATATGAAGCTTTCATGAATGTGTTTGTAGGGGCAGCAAATACGGGTGAATTACCATTTACTGGAACAAGAGAGTGTACTCCAAAGTAAACAACTACTGATATAATAACAGCTGCTGCGCCAATCCCTATTATCATGCCTTTGGAGATGAATGCTTTACCCTTGGCACTCTTCTGTCTAGTCTTTTTATTCATAAGAAAAGTTGCATTCACACTAATTTAGGTGTTAATATTGCAATGGGCAATTAAAATTGTAAAATCAATTATGGTGCATCACAGTTAGCAAGTATTAGCTTCTATTGCAGAAATCATCTCCAAAAAGAGCGTTATGAGTACTTGTATTCTATTAAAAACTATGCTATTAACATTAATATCTCTACCTTGTATTATGTATATGCCAGACGCTTATGTGTTACTCAACTGTGACTTTGGAGCGGACGATGAAAGTATTGTCTATAAGTTGAAAGAATTGCCTGAAATTATAGAAGTGAATGGAGTCTCGGGCGCTTACGATCTGCTTGTAAAGGTCAGTGCTGATACAATGGAAAAGTTAAAAGAAACTATAAGTTTGCGTATACGAACAATTGATAACATTAAATCAACTCTATCTTTAATTGTAATTGAGGGTCAGGGATAGTGTAGTGTTAGTAATAATAGAATAACAAGAATATGGATTTGATCATATACAAATGAATTAAATTGTACCATTTCATTTTTTTATGCTATAAAAATATCATGAAATTAAATTATCATAAATTAATTTTTCCTTTCATCCAATATCGGAAATAAGAAGATAACGTACATGTGGCATTGTTGATTATATTAGTATTGATAGTAGAAGCCAATTAATTTCATTTGCTTTTCATTAACATGTACATTAATGCCTTTTGAACATGTAGTCTATTTTCTGCTTCATTCCATACAACCGATGATTTTCCATCTATTACATCAGACGTTACCTCTTGGCCACGTTTAGCAGGCAAACAATGCATAAAGATTGCGTCTTTTTTAGCCAGTTTCATAGTCTCAGAGTTTACTTGGTATTTGGGAAAGAAAGCTATCTGTCGCCTAATTCTTTCTTCGTCCTTTCCTATTGAAATGAATGTATCTGTTACTACTACATCAGCATCTCTGACAGCTACTGAAGGATTCTCTGTAATTATTATCTCGGCTCCAGTCTTTTCTCCGTCTTTTTTAGCTATCTTTACTATGTTTTGAAATGGTTCATAACCTTTGGGACATGCAGCAGTCATGTTAATACCTGTTTTTGCACAACCTAGTAACAAATCATTACAGACATTATCACCATCTCCTATCCACGCAAGATTCAATCCACCTAGTTCTTTCTTGCTTTCCTGAATTGTTAAAAGGTCTGCTAGTATCTGACATGGATGAAAGGTATCTGATAGACCATTTATAACTGGAATAGAAGCAAATTTGCCTAGCTTTTCAACATCTGTATGAGCATAAACTCGTGCAATAATGCAATTGAGAT
>JBKPMK010000577.1:0-2992 GCA_046732115.1 Thermoproteota archaeon | reverse complement strand
ATGCATAATATGATTATACTGGCATCTGTTGGTGGTGCAACCTTAATAATTATAGTCGTATTACTGTCATCTGTTTTTGCTAAACCTACAAAAGATTATGCCATAGATATTGATCCAATAAAAGACAATCAGAATTTATTTAATACTGCAAGGCTAACAGTTACAAATGCTGGCAAATTGCCACTAACAAACATTGTAGTTAATTATGGCGGTATTGGTGATAAGACAATTGAAAAGTTATCTTCTATTTCACCAGGGGAAAAGGTATTGCTTTCACCACCGGAGGGTTCTACACTTCAATCAGTAACAGTTACGGCTGATCACGGCGTGAGCATAACTAAGGCTTATAGAACCCCTATGAAAATTCCTGGTATGATGGGATCATGATTATTGCCGACATAATGATAATGATAATCATATTTAATGCAAGACATACTTCTTAGATGGATGAGGTTTGAATATGAGTTATCTAATAATAATAGGTGATAAGCTTAAGCCGTCACTTTCTCAATGATATCATCTATACTGGTCACCATTGTATGGTTATTGCTATAATTCTTACAGTACAGAGAGCAAGAGATATAGAAACTGAGATGATTTAATGCCAGGAGAATAAATTTACGACATCGGAATTAATAAGCGGCGGTACCCAAAGACCAGCCCACCGCTAGTATAATCCCTCAACCATATGAAGGAATTGGCTATGTACAAAGTAATTTCGTGATATTAACGATTTTCGTCTTGTACTAGTATATTTTGGCTATTTAGATCATATCCAAGGTCAGACATTGTTATTACATTAAATCCATTGTCATAGCATAGGTTAATAACACGATTTCTGTGAGACTAAAAATTACTAGTATATGTATCACTTATTGTTATTGCAAATTTTGCGCATTCTATCGTCCATCTAGACATGAAGAGTCATACACTACACTGTATCTACACTCACATCTGAAATTGGATATGATTGCAAAATTGAATAGTATAAAGGAGGTCCGCAGATTAAAAGCAGCAGGGCTTGATTCTATTCTAGTGCAGGTGCTGAAATTCTTGACTATAGTACAAAGACACGGATCAGCCCTTTAAAGATCGAGTGATGAATAGCTTCGAATAATGGAGTGTGCTCATAAAATAGGTCCAAAATCATCTGCAACAGTGATGCATAGGATAATCGAGACAGTGAAAAACAGCACGCAAGATAAATTATTCAAAAATCACGATTGCAGATGAAACAAGAGGATTTATTGCGTTTATTTCCTGGAGTTTTGAACATAATAGAACTCAGATACAATCAGAAGGATCGGTAATGTATCTGGTCTGAATGATTACAATTATTGAAAATGATCGTAATTGCAGGAATAATCTATTATTTCCTAATTGATTATGTCCAATCGTCTTGGTTGACAAATAGCATAGGGATAATGCAATTGGCAAAGTATGTGCTGATGATTTTGGTGACATCCTTATTAGTGAAGAAATAGGTGCTACAGGCGCCAGATCAACCGAGCTAACAACTAATAAAATTATTTATGCTATCAGAGGTTGGTTATATTGATGCAGAAAGAGATAACATATATCAGATCACAGGGTATTACGGATAACAGCTGGAATGTATAGTAAATTTGCTTTACTCATTTACAATATAATCTATATGCATATCCAGAGAATAAAAATAGTCAGCCTGTAATGCATTCACATCTAAGGACTGCAGATTTCACGAAACTTATGGTATAATTATAAAATATACATACAAGTGCACACAATCATCTATTTCTCTGAGAATATTTATGTAGATAACGATTATTTACTGTAGATTTTGTTAGAAATATTTAGGCTATTACGCCAATACTGTTAATTAAATTACATTATTTGAGTTAGATCAGAAATACCTTTAAATGGCTATACACATAGCCTGTGTAAAATGCAAGTAGGTATTGATGATCTAGCAATATATGTTCCGAAGCTTTTCGTAGACTATAAGGATTTTGCTAATGCGAGAGGGATTGCTCCGCAGAAATTGGAGTATGGCATAGGTATAAAAAAGATGGCTTTAGCTGATACTAATCAGGACCCAGCTTGCATGGCTGCTAATGCATGTATGAAATTGATGCAAAGAAACAATCTGCGTCCTCAAGACGTGGGAAGGATGTATGTTGCTACAGAGTCAGCCCTTGACGAAGCTAAGGCACTGAATTCATTTATCATAGGTATGCTAGAGCAAGTATATGGAGAAAACTCTTTTGAACATGCAGGTGGGATTGAGTGTAAATTTGCATGTGTAAGTGGATCATACGCGCTCCATGATAATGCAAATTGGATTAGAGCTCAAGAAAATGATGGTAAGGCCGCTGTTGTAATTGTAAGTGATATTGCCAAATATGATATTGGTTCTTCTGGTGAATACACACAAGGTGCAGGAGCTGTTGCCATGTTGATTAAAGAGAATCCAAGACTATTGGCATTTGATCAAAAAGTTGCTTCCACAATCATCAAAAATGAGTATGACTTTTATAGACCGTTTGGAAAAGAGACTCCCCTTGTTAATGGGAACTATTCTAATTTACTATACCTAATTCAAGTAAAGAAAGCATTTGATAGCTATAAGGAAAAAGCAATCAAAACAGGTTTGGTTCAAATTAGGGAGGGAGAATCTGTTACCGATTATATTGATTTGTTCTGTGTTCATCTTCCATATAGAAAGATGGGTGAAAAGGCATTAGCATATTTATTAAGACATGAATGGCGCCATCTCCCTCGCTGGAAACAAGTTATAAAAGAAGTTGGAATGGAAGAACCATTGCCAAAAGATCCGAGAGGCACTATTGAGTCAATTCTTGCTGATACTGAATTTATGCAAGCTGATGAAAAGTTCAGACGAGCTTTTATACGATCATCCTTCTATAACGAAGTTTTTGAAAAGAAGGTAGCAAGTTCACTTGAAGCATCTACCATAATCGGAAATCTATACACTGCTTCAATGTATATGGGA
>JBKPMK010000576.1:0-16764 GCA_046732115.1 Thermoproteota archaeon | reverse complement strand
TAGTTCAGATGTTTCTGTATATGTGTCTCGACTCTGATACCTTTTTAATGTCGTAGTAGTTATTCGTGGTTCTGCATAGTATGATTTTTTAAATCTTCTCTAGATCTGAAGGTTTCATTACAGGTTTCGCATTTAAATGTTTGATCAATACTCTCTATATCGTTCACGGTGGTCCTGGTTTTGGAATTGGACATGGAAGAGGAAGATGAACCATCAATTTGCGGCCACAGTTTCGCAAACATGGCTGGCGTATTAGCCCTTAACCACCCAAACATTTTTTCTTCTTCATCTAAGCTCTGTCTTAGATAAGGTATTGTCTCACCGATATTCATTTTCTCGGCCATTTGTATAAGTAAGTTATATCCTGTTACCTCTGCATTTTCGACTATCATGTCCTCAACTGATTGCATTAAATCTTGCTCTGCAAGCGAGGTCCTCGATTCATGTATCTTATCGATTATAGACCGGGGCGGAGTTGCAATTGGTAGTTGTCCCTTTTCTTCGGTAGGATTTAATCCAGCTAGCCCTGCTCCTATGTTCATTATTATGCGTCTTAGTCTATCCTGATGTTGCCTTGTTTCCTCCAAGTGACGTTGTAACTGCTGCTTGACGTCTTCTAAAACTGTCTGTTCAATTCTTCTTTGGACCCTTTCGAGTGCTGCATTTTCCATTGCTAGCGCAGAGTTCAAATATAAAATGAATTTATCACGTAAGTCTTGCCTCATTTCTCTTTTCATATGTAGGCTATTATTTGCTATAACAGTTGGCGTTATTGTCACCTGCCTGCGTCTGCGATCAATCCTGTCTCTTTCTTTTCCTTCGGAATCCAATTAGGATATTTGTTGTATGAGTTTAATACACACTGTAGTGACATATAATACATGTCCACAAATTTTTTAAAATCTATTATGATGTAAATAAGTCTATCAGGGTAGCGAAATCTATGAATAAGAAGGATGAAGTATCAATTAGTATTATGACAAGATGTCTTATTTTGTTCAATCTACTCTCGATAGTCGCACTCGCGACGCCTCTATTGATAAATTCTGCTATACCTTATATTTTCGGCATTGCTTACGCTCAAGATCTTAACCCGCCAACGACAGGTAAAACATCTCCTCACGCTACATCTAGCTTTGGCCCTAACATACCTGGGCCGGCAAACCGCAGCAGCACGACGGACAACGGTTCTCAAGGCAGCATGACTATTGGCAATATGAACCATGCAAATGCTCCATAATAGCAGACAGCAGCCGGGTTTTTTAAATTATTGATGTAATGTTGGCGATTATAGACACAAAGGCCAATTTGAATTTTTATGCAAGGAGTTCAAAAAATGAAATGTACTAAATGTGGCACTATGTTTATGTCTGAAACCGGAAATGCTACATGTCCTTCGTGTCTCGAACAGGCTCATGTGGGCGATAGGACTGACGGTAATAACGGCATGACAAGTAGTGGTTGCGGCTGCGGTCACAGCCATTAAATTTTTTAGCTGTCTTGACACAAGAACTATCCATCGGGGTCTATCTCCTGCCTGTATTTAGCAGCTTTGTGTGCCCGCTCGATGGAAAAAATACAAGTTCTTATCTATATCCATGCTACATACTATAGAAGGACTAGACAAAATATGGACCCCTTACATAACTTTGGTAGTAGTGTTAGCACAGCGGGGGAACGTGTGCAGGCAAACGAGGAACGTGTTAATATATCTATCAGCAAAAAAGCATATGATGCACTAATTAAGCACGCTAAAGAAATAATCGAACTTAATCCTGAAACTAATAAGCCATTTACAGTCGAGGAAATATTGGACGAAGAAATCCTACTTCTCTTTAGTAATGATTGGAAAGAAGACTAAAGATCAACGGCCAAAATCGTTATCAGGTTACGGGCATAGCTTCTGGCTAATTAACACACAAGCGATACACACCAGCCCGGATAAGTATACATCATAGTTAGTATCGATAGAAATAGCACTATCATGTATAGAGCCAATTACTTTAATTTGCATATCAGAGAAAAAAAGATTTGATTATGTATTCGCCTTCTTTTGTACTAGACCTGCTGCCAACTCGATATCGTAGACATTATTGTAGCTGACCCCATCTTCGAGGTTGTTCTGCACTGCTTCGAACACATCATTAATTCTGTTTCCCATCGCCGGCGACTTTCTGTTAATGTGATTTCTTATATCCTCTTTGGTTGCTGGAAACTGTAAGCCTTCGAGCAAATTAGCCATTTTAGATGCTGTCTCTCTGCTAGTCGCCTCGTTTGTTGCGGGTTCACCTTTCAGATCCCCTACTCTTTCGGCCTTTGCTCCAATTCCTGATTTGGTACTATCTGTGTAGTTTGGGTCACTTGATACATTTGACATCCTTTCTTTATCTTCGCCTACCTAATGAATATATGATACAAATTTCTGATAAAGGTTACAGTGCACTTTGAAAAAAGAACGAACATGATGTCAGTCAGTCTAGCTTAAGCAAGCCTGCATATTCGGTCGGAGATTATTATCACTTAGATATTGATATAATGCTTAGCTGACGTTATTGAATTTATTAAAGCATGATTGGTTCAACTTCAATTGTAGCTCAATAACAATCTTATCATGTAGCTGTTATATAGAAAAAGCATTGAATATCTCGTGGCTGACAAGGACGAGATTCTATCTGGAGATGTAATAATATTGACTAAGATTTACAGCAGTAGCCACAATTCCCTGATGCTTTTATCAGCAGTTTTAGTTTCTATGATTTGTGGAATATTTTTTCGGCCGACACTATAATTTTCGAACCTCTCCTTTTGGTCTGGCTTGCAATCCTTTTATTTCTAAATTTAATCAGATTGGACCTAACGGATCTGAAGTCAGATTTTGCAAAACCAAAGAGGATTGTAGTATTATCTACTTTGAAGCTAGCAATAATTCCCTTATGCACTTATCAAACCACTCAGCTAATTTACCCGCAGGAGTCCCTATCAGTATTATTGCTTTCCGGGATTTCGACTGGTCTAGGGGCTCCATTCGTGATAAACTTGGTCGGTGGAAAATTGCAAACAGTAGTCGCAATGATAACAATTACTTCTTTGGCTGTTCCGGTTGTATTGCCTTTGTTGGTTTACTTATTATTTAAGACGGAATTTTCTATACCATTTCCTAATATGGTACTTATTCTTTCTGCTGGATTGTTAGTTCCCCTCGCATCAGGCTGGGCAACAAAACGATATCTACCTAATGCTGCCAAGCTAATAGAAAGACGATCATTTCCCATATCTCTTATTGCCATCATAATGATAAACCTGGGATTGTTTGCAAAATTCTCTAGCTATTTTTTTGAGGATCAACCGTTTGTAGCTGCCACCACCGCGTTAGCTTTTGGGTTATTCGGAATATATGGACTATTAGGATATGCTGTAGATGCAATTTTCCTTAAGGAGGATAAATGTACGGCAAGTGAAAAGAAACGCAACAGGTTATCTGCCTTTATTTCAATGAGCTATGTGAATAATATCTTGGTTGCGGTTTTTGCTCAGCAATTTTTCACTAGCCACGTAGCAGCTCTTGCTGCATTTTACAATATTCCGTATTATATTGCAATTCCGATACTGGTAAGATGGGTCAACGGCGATTTGCGTCCTGCCAGAAAATGACAAAAATACTTTAGTACCACTGCTCGGTGCAACTAACTATCATTACGAAGTCACCGAGTAGAGGCGTCGTATAAGCCAAATTCCGATTCTTTACAAATAGATGATTATCATTACATCTTTTGTAATTAGAGAGGATTAGGAGAAACAGTTAAAGCATAGAAATGATCAGCATCATGTTGTTAATTGACAAGAGAAGAAGAACGTGAAGGACAACGACAAAAGGAAAATTATGATAGCTATTTTTCCCCTTCCGATAATCCATTTGTTTCTGCCACGGCTTTTTGGCAAAATATGATGAGCAATTGGTTTAATGCTTATGGTGAATTTATTAAAAACGGGACTAAAATTACTGAATACTGGTATGATATTTGTTGGAGGCCTTGGATAAATTTGCAGCAACATAGTCACCGAATGCCAGACATAGACAAAGTGAAAGTAGATTAGTTACAATTTCCTTGATTGTGTAAACAAAAAATTAATAGCTTTTATTCGAGGGTACGTGTCGAAACTACGCATCTTGAAGGTTATTTTTCAACTGGCTTCATGAATATTAAGATACACAATATGAAGTATCTTCTTGATCATTATTAATCTTAATAATAAAAAAGACACTTGATTCTTAATATAATTCGTTACTTGAACTACAGCCTAACTATTTGAGATATTATTTTATTTTCAGTATATTCTTTGCACATTTTTATCGGTTTGATTTTTTTTTTAATAGGAACTATATAACATGCTATCACCAAGTACAAGCTCTGAGATGCAAAATTTAAAATAGATTTGGCTTAAGTTTAAGTGTATATGAATAAAAATAGATTAGTTTTATGCAGTGTGATATCTGCAATAATTCTTGCATTGTCTACATTAGCTTTGTCATTTGCTAACGCCAATACGATTATGACACAAGCTGTCAGATCAGAACCTAATTCTGTTTCGAGTGTCGCTACTAATAACACATCAGCTGCTGGGGGACCGCCAGCAGAGCAATTCAGAGCATTAAGTGGTCAGCCACTTAATGCAATATTTAAAAAGGCGGAGAATTCTGTCGTACAGATAACAAGCAGGCTACCTATTCCTCGTAGTCTTCCATCCGGAAATCAACCACAGCCACCTGTTACTGCTCTCGGTTCTGGATTCGTATCGGATACACAAGGTCACATAATTACAAATGCCCATGTTGTAGACGGCGCACAAACAGCTGACATAACATTCGTCGATGGTAATAGATTTACTGCAAGGGTGGTAGGCAGCGATATATATAGCGACATAGCGGTTCTAAAAATAGTTTCCAACAGCAGCGAACAAACCAAGCAGCAACAGGATACCCTTTCCTCCGTTAAACCACTCCCAATCGGAAACTCGTCTAGTGTAGAGGTTGGAGATCAGGTGATTGCTATTGGAAATCCATTCGGGCTCAGCGATACTATGACGACTGGAATAGTCAGCGGTATAAGCCGAGTATTACCTGCGGCTGGAGGGATTGGCTTCTCCATTCCTAATGCGATTCAAACAGATGCACCCATCAATCCAGGCAATTCTGGTGGACCATTGCTAAATATACAAGGACAGGTAATCGGCATTAGCACAGCAATATTGTCAGGGACTGGCGGCTTTTCAGGTATTGGATTTGCAGTCCCTTCCAATACAATAACAAAAGTAGTTCCAACGTTAATTAAGAATGGTACTTATCCTCATCCTTACCTTGGACTCTCAGTAGCGACCTTGACATCGGATATAGTCCAAAATGTTACAGGCTTGGAAGCAGCCCCTCCAAATCTAAGGGGAATCTACGTGGACACGATTACAAAAGGTGGGCCAGCTGATAAAGCTGGAATACATGGAACTACCACGGACCAATATTCAAAGAAACATGTAGGAGACATAATAACTGCCATTGACGGACGTCAAGTACTAAGGAGTGATGATTTAATTACATATCTTGACCAGCACAAGTCCGTCGGCGACACTGTTACATTTACTGTGTATAGAAACGGGCATACAATGGATTTGAAAGCTGCTCTTACTCCTAGACCCAATCCTCCTTTGCTTCTGGCTGCTGGCCTACCTCCTGTTCCACCACCTCCAGATTCTCCTTCGCCGCCTTCGCCACCCTCGCCTGGACCATAACCTATTTCTTCTTTTTGTAATTAATTCATCCGCGATATGAATAGTGAAATGCAGATCTCTGGGTCTTCATTTTCATACGACTGAGATTATTTTTATGACACGATTGGTCTTTTGTAGCCCTATTTGATAGGAGAAAGAATAATACCACCAAATAAAAAATTCAGCTTTACTTTTTCAGGGTGCCCATTAATATGACAAAATGTTTCTTGATTAGATATTGAGGTTTTTATAGACGATAGATACTATACGTTAAACGTATCAATATGGCAGACAAAATTAAATGCTCACATATACTTGTTAAAAAGCAAAACGAAGCTAACGAAATACTAGAAAGGTTAAAGAAAGGTGAGAGTTTCGTAAACTTGGCAAGAGAACTTTCTATTGACAAAGGAAGTGCAAAGAGAGGAGGAGATTTGGGTTCTTTTGGAAGGGGCATGATGGTAAAACCATTCGAAGACGCAGCTTTCAAGCTAAAGAAAGGAGAAATATCTCCTGAGCCAATTAAGACAGAATTTGGTTATCATATAATTAAAAGGGCTGATTAAGAATTAATACAGAAGATGAGTCAAAAAGAAAGCTATTAGGGCTTATCTAAAAACTATTTAATGTAATACCGTAATAGAAATATTCGAAAGTACGTATTTCTATATTAGGGTCGACGACGAACCTAGTCAGCAACTACTCTCCCCCTTCCGAATGGGTGCTCTTGATTATTATCCTCGTTATGCATGATAAACAATTTAGTAATTAACAAATGACAAGCGTCAAATGCAATAGTGATGCCACTGCATTCTACCACAAAGCTAGTTCATGTGTTTTTCGTATCGCTATGCCCGAATATTCGCTTATTAGTACGCTGAAAAAAAAGATGAACCTACGGAGTATGACTTAATGCCTTGTCATCTCCATCATCTAAAATAACACAGCGCGCCGCTATATTATATCTGAACTTTCCTTTTTACCTTAAAGGACATCAGCTTCAGGCAGCTGATACATGGATGTCAACTGGAATGCGGGGCTCAATAATATATAGCAGTGGAACAGGTAAAACCGAAATAGCATTTGAGTGCGCTAGAAGAGCAGCAGTGGCCGCTGCAGCCTTCAAAACTGCTATACTTGCAACCAATAACTCAGAGATAGAAAAACAATCGCTGCTTTGCAATAAAATAACAAGATTCGATATATTGCTTGTCGTACCTCGCATCGTTTTGATTAGTCAAAACCTAAAGAGATTGATCGATTATCAAATACCACGAGACAGAATTGGAGTATATTTCGGCGAAAAGAAAGAGATCAATAAGGAGATTACAATCAGTACGTATCAGAGTGTTTTGGCTAGTCCCGATCTTATCCGAAGATCTAAAATGGTAATTTTTGATGAAGTGCATTTAGTAACTGATACAGCTAGGATTTTAAGTAAGATTTTTGATATTGCTGTTGAAGATCACACAAAGGCTCTTTTGGGTCTGACTGCGACAATTAATATAAACGACCGAAAATTCAATACAATTGCCACTGTGGTACCACCTGTGACAAAATATATGTTAAAAGAGGCGATACTAGACGGGAGGTTAGCAAAGCCTATAGTTATACCTATTAAAGTAAAGCTAACAACTAATGAACAGCAATTATACGACAATCACTCAAGTAAAATCAAGAATATTTCAGCGCGTTTCAAAAGATATGATGCTGGTTCTATGTCTTTATTGTTAAAGAAAGGAGGTTTTGCAGCTGGAATGGCAAAAGCATGGTTTTCAAACGTAAGAAATCGAAAACGCTTGTTGAGCTGTGCTGATAATAAATTAAGTGCAGTAGTTGATTTGATAGTTAAGAAACATCCTAGTCAGAAGGTCATGGTATTCAGTGAAACACTTGACTCTATTAATAAACTAAAAACTATACTGGACCACCGATCGGTAAGATCAGAGGTAATCGACAGCTCTATTGATTCATTATCAAGACAGAAAATACTATCGCGATGGGGGAATGATTTCTATGTGTTGTTATCTGTTCATACTTTGGAGATTGGATATGATGTTCCAGAAGTTGGTATCGAAATAATTCTAGCCAGTACTTCAAATATGAATCAAATAATCCAAAGAATAGGTAGAATTGTTAGGAAATACGAAGGGAAGAAGAGAGCTCTAATTTACGTTGTACATGTTTCTGATACAAAGGATGACGAGATTCTGGAGCTAATAAGGAGAGCAGTAGAGAATAAAGCAATGAAGGGACGGAAACAAAAAAGTGCAACATATAACTACGATGATGAACATGACGACCTTGGATACTCCAAACATAACATAGAAAACAGGCTGCGGATCAAGAGGGCTTATAACCTATTAGAATCGAATGCATATGAACCAGTTATAGTGTCCGAATACGAATGTCAGCAACAACGCACAATATACAATATGAAACTGTTTCAGATTAGAAGCAGCAAAGAAAAAGACAAGTTCTACCAGGTAAACGCCGATACCAAAACATGTTCGTGCCCTGATTTTAAATTCAACGGCCCTAAATGCAAGCATATTATAGCAACAGAGCTCCTAACGGATCATAGCATGTGAAATGTCTAGAATATCGGCCCGGTACTGTACAAGAGTAAAGTATGCTAACCATTCCCATTAATATTGTCGAAACAGATTGGCTAATGCCAAGGTAAGCAACTTACTACTAAGTTAGGAAACAATTACTGCTAACCTTAATTAGATAAAAGTGAAGAGTATTAGGTAGGTAAAAATAGATGGCTGCTAGTAATAGACAATTTCTCGCAAATCAGCTGATCGTGATGGCCATATCATTTGGTATCAGCATCACAATTTCTATGATAATACCATTTCCTATATCCTTAGCAGTTATAATAGGGGTATTCATTTTGCTAAATTTCTACATGAGAAATAGAATGATGCGGAAAATGGGCATGGGAACTGGAGGTGGCGGGATATTTAATTCAATGTCATCGTCAATGGCCGGTGCCAGTAATAGCTCTCTTAAGTATTATTGCATGTCTTGTGGAACACAACACAACCAAGGTGAATGTCCTAATTGTGGGTCCAAGATGAAAAAAGTGGGATTTTGATTTTTGATTAATCCGTTCAGACGTTGGAAACCAAAAGGAAATATGTACAGTTTACGGTGTTTCCAGTGCGGATCAGGTTTCCTTTCCAGTTTTAAGCTGGAAGCACCAATTTGCGGAGAATGTATGCAAAAAGCTAAATCCCTAGATTCGACTGTTGATTCAGAAAAAAATTGCACAAAATGCGGTAATAGGGGAGTAATTTATAAAAAAGAAATGTGCTACAATTGCTATTTTGGCTTTCAAAATAGAGAAGAAGAGGAAAACTTGAAAAAATAAGTGTAATAGTCTTCGAGTGCGGAATTTTTATTAACTGGATTAGGAGATAGAACTACTATGTATATAAAGAGACAATCTATTATGTTTGCTTTATGGTTTATTGTTCCGCTAGGTATACTATGTGTTAGCACAGCTACAGGCTTTAGCACGGTCAAATCTGCTGAGGCTCAATTGCAAAAATTTGTTAAACCGGTAACAGCAACTGCAACAGCAAGTGCAGCTCCATCTTCTGCTACATCCTTGTCTTCATCTTCGTCTGATAAAATATTCAGTGCAAGGTTGACAGGTGATAAAGAAGTGCCTCCAGTTGATACTGATGCTACAGCTAGAATAAGGTTGATTTCAAACTCTCAACAAGATGCATTAGACTATCGAATATCAGTTTCTAATTTAAATGGCATAGTCACCGGAGCTCATATACATAGAGGCAGCGCGGGTACAAACGGTCCTATTGTAGCGAATCTGAACATCGGGGGTACCTTTGCATCAGCTTCGGCAGGAGATGGAGGTGCTACGACATCAACTTCCACAGGCGGTACTATTACTTCTTCTGATTTGAAAGGTCCATTAGCGGGGAAGCAAATATCTGATCTGATTAAGCTTATAGAGAGTGGTCAGGCATATGCAAATGTTCATACAAGACAACATCCAAACGGGGAAATACGCGGCCAGTTATCATCCTCTTCTTCTTCTGCAGACGCATTTAACGAAGATGGTATGAGTTCGTCTTCCGGCGGAGCTTCAGCCACTGCATCAGCAACAGCCCCGTAGAGACTCTTGCCTAATAACGCTAGCAGCGCAACAATATTCTGTTTATCCTTTTTAATTTATACAATATTCAATAAAGAGTGCAAACAGCATATGATGTTCAAAGTTTAGGCAATAGTCAACAATATGCGAATGGAAAATGGCTCAGCTCTAACTGGCGAGCAATAGTATAAAGTAAACTAATAATAATAATATAATAAAATCCTAATACATTTTATACGCGCTCGAAGATATGTGACCTCCCTCCTAAACAGCCTTTTTAATAGATCCCAAAGCAGCTTCCTGGTTTGCCGTCGCAGCCATACGATCGAACTACTCTAATTGCTTCGAATTAGAGTTACCTATTATATTATTTTGTATATGGATGCAACACACAATTTCCGTGGATATAACAGGCCTTTACCTGTTATGCAGCTTCTGAATGATGACTTCTCTTTCGACACGTCGGATACCGTTACTACTTATCACGCACACCATGAGTATTATATTTTGATGTTCAACGTAATTCATATAATAGATTACATACATAAATTGTCTGATGTTAATGATTGTGGATCCGACTGCACATTTTTTATTTCATTTAGAATGATTTTCTCGGCAATACTTTGTTAGGGGGCTGGGCGAAGGGGCAGAATTGCACATTTTAAGTAGTTAGCATGCTAGGGTCTAATCTATATCGCAGACAAGTGCTCGAGCTTGAATCATGCTGGAATATATTCTTTGAGCTAGATATGAAGCGCTTTTTATTTCAGTAAAAAATGCCTTTGTTGGCATTATCTTTGGGGCTGGTCGTTTATATATATCAGGAAAATAGGCACCTCTCGTCGTAATACAAAAAGAAAATAGGAGTTACGTCCAACGTATGTCACTTTCAGTATGTGTTAAAATAATCTTGCTTTACTGGGTGACTGAAATTGCTTGAGGCTGCTCTTCTTGTACCACTTCAAGCTCTGGTTCAGATTCCCAATCCTGTTCCTCTAGATTTCGATTCTTCATTTTGTTTTTTTCTCTGATGTCATGGCTTATGAAATCGCACATGGTAAGACGAGAACAGATTATATTGTATAAATGAGTTTTATTGTAATGTTCTATTAATCATATTCATGTTATCATCGCATTGTTATAAGTCCAATGGTGATCTAAACCGTATCTAGTAAGTTTGATACGACCTCGTGAAGAAGTGAGACATTCGAATCATGAGTGGGTGATAAATAGTAAGTAATTATGGACAAAAAGCAGGTACTATATGGCTTAGTCCAATGAAAGAAGCTGATTACCAGAGCTAGTCTAAATCCAACACGATCTAACAGATTCCGTTGGGCTGCGTATGCTTATTTATATCGGCTTTTTTTGCTTTTTTGATAAGAGGAGCTGATGCTGTATTTTCATTGATCTTGCAATATACTTGTATAACAAGATCAGCGTCATAGCTCTTAAATTCCCTTCGATTCTATGTCCGATCAAAAATAGTGCAACTGCAGTACAGCACATTACAGTTGCGTATTCAAGATCAGGAAACCTGATTCCCGATACAAAATTGTTCACTATTAATACTATTCCCATAATGTAAATAGGAAATCCAATGAAGTGCAGAATCCTGTTTGTTGGATGTCTATGAGTACTCCTTATAGCTTTGGTCAGGCTGATAGGCATAGTGACTACAATAACTTGTATGAATCAGTCTATATATCTATGGGTTAAGAGGGTTTATCATTCTATGCCATTAGAATGGTCTTTAGATCCTATGTCATATAGATGATTTGTCCAAGAAAAAATATAAGATAAATTGCTAAGAGCTTTGTGTTGAATTTGTACTACTGCTACTACTGCTACCACTAGCCAATGTTGTTGCAGTTGCAGTTGCGGGAAGTATTCTGTATATCTTACCTCCAGAAAATGAAACAGCATATAGGTAGCCATCATATGGACTAACTTGAAAATCTGTAATTGCACCCATTCCCGCTACGAATATTATATCATCAAGTTCTTGAGCATTATTTGCTATTTTATCTGCAAGCGTACCATTAAGTACTAATCCAGTTCTATTTTGATTCAGTTTAAAATGGTAAATATTTCCACCATGGTAATCTGCTACAAACATATCATTTTGATATTGTTTACCTAATTTGTCAGAATTGAGAAACTTGATTGCAGTAGGACCAGTAGTATTAAGCCATACAAATTCCGGAGATCTGTATTTTCCTTTTCCACCAAAATCTACAAGATCTGTAGGATTCTGTACCATATTGCCATATGTATTTCTCTTAACTTCCCAAAATCCCTGTACTTTTCTCCATCCACTATTAAATCCAGGATCTACAATGTTGATCTCGTCACAACAAGCATCACCATTCTCAGTATTCCATAACTTTCCAGTAACAGGATCAAAGTCCAATCCAAAGCTGTTGCGCAAACCATAGGCATAGTATTTGTCTAAAGGATCTTTGTCACCAATGATGCCTTTTACTGCCTTTCCATCTTGAGTGATTCTGTATACTGCACTTGTTCCATTTGAATTAGGCTTATTTGCAAAGTTCTGGGTCTCAGTCCGATATCCTACGTCACCGATAGTGAAGTACAGATTGTTGTCAGGTCCAATTATTATTTTTCCACCATTATGACCAGGTCCTGGAATAGCTGGCAAGTCTAATAGGAGTTTAGGATTTACTAATTTACTATTATTACTGGCCAATTCGTATCTATATAGACGATTACCTATTGGATCATGTCCTGGTTCACAACGGTTTGGTCTAGGACAGATATCACTACCTTCTACTTTAGTTTCTGTAAATGATACAAAGACATATGTAGTTGGAGATGAATTATTATTATTAGCAGTACTAGTACCAGTAGATCGTTTTGCTACAGCTATTCCAAGCATTCCTCTTTCATTTTTGTTTGCTACACTAACATCCAGTACTGGTTGTGGTTGTAGTTTACCATCTATAATTCTCTGTACTGTACCATTGAGTTTCTCATTTACTAAAATATCATTTGGTCCTAAGAATGCCATAGTGGTTGGAGATTTAAGTCCACTTGCCACTACTTCGTACTTTAGGTTTGGATCATCAATATTTATCGCACCTCTAGATCTAGCTATCTTTGCTGTGGCCGTCTCGGCAGGGTAACTGTAATTATATACGGCTAAAACAATTAGTATTAATAAAACAGCAAATAAAATTCGCTTGTGGAAATGCATCATCATAGCCTGGAATTCATAAGAAGCGTGACAAAACTAGATTAATATAACTTTCGAAATATTCTAACTCACTTTCGATGTTTTATTTTACAATTTTAGTAATGTGGAAAATCAGGCATCGTAGTGTGAACGATGCTGTCTTCTTTATTTTCATTTTTACAGACTTTTCTGAAGGGCCAAAAAATCTGGATCTTAAAAATAATGCCGAATAAAAATGACCAGATGTCAATGTTGAATTTACCAGAGAGATATTGAGTTATCGGTGAATACTTGTTCTGTACTTTCTTGTGTCGAGCAAGAATTCGAATGATATATCTTTTGCATCCAGGAGGTTAGGTGAAGAGAGTAGCCATACAATGCAATAAGAGAGAGAAGTAGAAGACTATGAACGAGGGGTCTTTTTGCATTGTACCCTTTCAGCAAAACTTCCCTTTATTTTGGAAATTCGTATTATGAATAACTATTAGTCCAAGATAGCTGTTATAAAGATGATATGCACAGCTCTATCAACTTCTCTTATTTTTTCACAAAGCTCAAATCCATTTAGTACGGACATTTTGATATCTAGTAAGATCAAATTATAATAGGCAAGTCTGAATTCTTGCAAAGCTTTGATAGGATCCGTGTATGATATACATTCATAGCCAGCATCTTCTAACGTCATTTGGTAAACCATACAAGTGTCAGGCTCATCGTCTACTAGAATGTCCATGCAGAAAGTATCACCATCCTTAACCGTGCTAACTAACCACAGCCATTTATTTTACCAGTAGTAATCCAATGATTCCTATTCCCACCCGAACATAATTTTCTCCATTACTTATCAGTGTGTTCTGCTTCTTGGTGATTTGCATAAATGCTATCGTTATTCTCGACTTGTTTATTCTTCTCCATATCCTTTGCGAGGGCAGGCAGGCGGTCTATAGCCTCAGTTAGTAGAAGTCTAAGAGGTGGATCATCATCTTCTGTGAATGCTTCTTTTACTTTTTCTTTTTGTTTTCCAATTTGATCACCACTGTTATGATTTTGACTATGACCATCAACAGGCAACACTGCTGTATTATCGCTTGTTGTTAGTTGACCAGCAGTGCTATTCTCCTGATAAGCTATACTCAGATGGGCAAATTCGCTTGTAATACTCTTTTCTACTTTGCTATTATTATCACCAAAGCTGTCATCATTGATATTGTTATTATTGGTATGTGGTAATGCATTTGTTTCACGACCTACCGATAGTGTTAGTTTAGCGCTTAATTTTTCGATGGCAGACCTAACGCCACCTACGCTGTACAACATGTCGATCAGCAACCTGAATTCTTCAGGACTGGTACTATTAATAACTACAATCTATTTAATTAACGGAGCTGATAACTTTGTTATGTGCTGAACCAAATTATAACAAAAAAGAAAGAATAGAACAACAAGGTCATGCGAACCACACAACCCTATTTCCTATTACAATATCAAATCTCATTTGTACATTATAACAGCTGTGATTCTAACTTCAATGCATAATTTATAATTCAAACTATTTATAGAATCCACTAGCTTCCTATGTATGACCCATCGTCATTCTATAAATTTGAAGATAATCCTTTGCATCAGAGATGCTTTCAATTTAGAAATTCTTTGTTTTATGTCTAGCCCTTTTCTGTTCTGCCCTCTAGCATAAACTCCTTGTACGCTTTTATTGGTTTCTTGTTTTGAATAACAATTGTTGCAAAGAAAATAAAGACATCTTCTATCTCGGGTTGCTATAGAATACCAATGACCATTACTTGGTTTGTCATCGTTACCATAGGATACGTCTGAACCACAATAAGAACAAACTCTGCGAGTCATGATGATGATTATATCCGTATTGCATTTCATAGAAGCATTCTAAATACTCTTTTGTGGAATGTTCTAATTCTATTGAGCCTTTTTACAGTAAATTATATCTTATACACTGGACTGTCAGTGTTCTGGTTTCTTGGCATCATCATCTTTTTTATCGTGTGTATGTGTATAAATCAAAATCTAATGTTATGCCTTGTGTGTTAGTCTTGGGGTTTGATTTATCGTAGTCTCGTCTTAGAATGATAAACCACTATCCCTAAAGTCTTTGCATATTTTGTCTAGCTTTTGTGTTACCTCATATCTGTCTACTGGGTCATCAGGCGTAGATTCCTTTTGCTGCTTTTCTATGATTCCCTCATTCACCAATTCACTAATTATTGCTTCGACTATTGTATTGTATACTACATAATTTTCTGATTCGTATGCTTGGCGTCCGAATCCTAATTCCTTATTTGACAGATAAGTTTGTAATAGACTTTGGGAAAAGAGTTTATGTGGTACAAATATCCTTGTGCCATTGTTCCGAATCTCAGAACACAAAATCCTATAGAATGCCTGTTTTATCGTTGTAATGTCTCTATCTATTAGAATTCTTTGGATATCTTCATTTACTATTTGTCGTCTATTATTGTTGTCATCATCAATCATGTTTTGGAAAAGAAGCTAGTAAATATGCATATTTAAAAGTGCATGTATAACATGTAACTGAGCCTACAACGTTTTTTACCTTATAATTTTAGAACACGTTTAGAATTTAGCTCAATATCAGAATATTTCATTTTTATTTCTAGGTTTTTATTATTCCAGAACTTGTTTTTACTATATCTTTATGGCCTGTTGTTTTGATATAATTCCCTACAATGATTGTTGTGCTTAAATCATATAATTCCCTACATGCAGGTTTGATAATATCCCATGCTTCTTTTTCTGATATAGGTTTATCCAAATTTATTATTATCATTATCTCCTTTGGTCATTCTTTCATTTGGAAACTCTATTACTAAAAAGCTTCTTAGGGTATATGATGTACTTTATGAGCTGATATGACTCACAGTAAGAAAGAAATCGAAATACCAGGTGAGAGTACTGAAGAGGCTAAAGAACTTGAATTAGATGAACAACCAAAACCAACTCGAAAAGTAAGTCATCCAGCTACTCCTATGTCGAGAGCCGAGTACACATGATAAAATAAAAGGAAGAAGAACAATAAAGTGAATTAGACCTTTGCGTATTTATTCCAATTTTAGATGTAATAACATCTAATACCTATAACTTGTGATTCGGGCTAATCCTCAATTTTATAATAAGATATATGATATAGAAGCAAATACAGAGAAATCTGTTAAATTTTTTAAATATTTTGAATAGTATCTGTATTTGCTACCTGTAGGCATTGACAAAAAGAGATTCATTAAGCAGCGGGTTACTGTTCTGTTTCCATCATCCCGCTGCTTCTTCTTCTAAATCATTAGATTTTATACCGCTATGGTTCATGCAGTATAATAGTACTATTATTTTGAGTTTTTTGCATCTGTCTTTCTTTTTGTTTTTCCTTGATTCTTAATTTTACTTTATGCTTGAATAATCTTGGTCCTATCCTTAATCTGCATCCACAACAAGGACAGAATATTCCATCCCAATGCATGAACAAGTCACATGTCTGACATCGTTTTTGTCCAATAGCATAACGACCAGAACTAATGGGACCGGATGCCTTGTGACGTATGCATATTCCTTTGCATACCATTATTGTATGCTATATTGAGCGTTATATCAACCTGCGTAGTTAGTTGTCAATTATTAACTAATTCTAAACCCT